>USEE01000095.1 GCA_900553645.1 uncultured Eubacteriales bacterium | reverse complement strand
ATGCCTAGTCTCGTGGGCTCGGAGATGTGTATAAGAGACAGGACTTCATCGTTACCCTGCCTTTCCTCCAACGCGCCGATCAGACTGCGCAGCCTTATGCGCACCGCGCCGAGGTTGGTTATTTCATCAATCTTTATTTGAGTATATATCTTGCCGTGCGGCTCCATTATCGCGCGCACCTCGTCGGCGGTTATCGCGTCCATGCCGCAGCCGAACGACACCAGCTGCACCAGTTCCACGCCCTCGTGCTCGGATGCGAATTCAGCCGCACGATACAGCCGCGAGTGATACGTCCACTGGTTGAGCACATGCAATTCGGGCAGTTCAGCCAAGTTGCACACGCTGTCCTCGCTGACCACCACAAAGCCCAGCGACTGCGCCAGCTTGTCGATGCCGTGGCATATCTCCGGGTCGATATGGTACGGCCGCCCGGCCAGTATCATCGTGCGCAGTTTGTTGTCGCGTGCGTACCCCAGCGCCCGGTCGCCCGCCGCGCGCACGTCATCCATGTACTTTTCGTACGCTGCCCACGCCTTATCCAGCGCGCGCTTTATCTCGCGCTTTTTCATGCCGGGGAACTCGCGCGGGAATATCTCGCACAGTCCCATCGCGAGGTTGTGCTTGGTGCTCAAGTTGAGGTAGGGGTACAAAAAGCGCATCTGCCTCAGCTCGTCCATGTTGCCGTGCAGCAGCTCCGAATAATACGCCACTATCGGACAATTGAAGTGGTTGTCCGATACCTTTTCATCGACGTTGTACGACACGCACGGATAGAATATCGCGTCCACGCCCTTGTCGATCAGCTCCACCACATGCCCGTGCATCAGCTTTGCAGGATAGCACGCCGTATCGGACGGTATCGAGAACTGGCCGCGCTCATAGGTATGGCGCGTGGACATGTCGGATACGACCACCTCAAAGCCCAGCTCGGTAAACAGCGTGTACCACAGCGGCAGCAGCTCGTACATGCCCAGCGCAAGCGGCATACCGATCCTGCCGCGCGGGGCGGGTGAGCCTTTGCCGCCGTCGATTATCGCGCGCAGCAGATTCCGCTTATCCTCATATACGTTAGGCAGTTCGGAATTGCCCGACCTTGCGCCCAGCGCCCTGTCGCAGCGGTTGCCCGCGATGTAGCGCCGTCCGCCTGAGAACGCGTTTATGGTCAGCCGGCAATGGTTGGCGCAGCCGTTGCAGGTGGACGCCTTGGCGGTGTAGGTGAACGCCTTGAGCGCTTCGGGCGATATGATCTGCGACTGCTTTAGCCGCATGGCCCTCAGCGCCGCGCCGTATGCGCCCACGGACATGAAGCCCGCGTGGCCCAGCGCGAGCTGGCCCAGATAACCGGTGGTCAGGTTAAGGCTGGCGGTAAGGATTATGTTAATGCCAACCATCATTACTATGCCGGTATAGTATCGCGACAGCATTCCGGATGTGGTCATATACTGACCCAGTATGAACAGCGCGGCTATGGCGACGGCATTTACTATGTATGATGCTATCTTATCCTTTTTCATGCGTTACACCTTCTCGCTGCTCTTTTTGCCCATTATGCCCGCCGGCTTTACCAGCAGTACGACTATCAGTATGCCGAACACAACCGCGTCGGCGAACTGAGAGGATATGAAGCCCTTAGTAAGGCATTCGGCTATGCCCATTACAAAGCCGCCCAGCATCGCGCCCGGTATTACGCCGATGCCGCCCAGAACCGCAGCGATAAACGCCTTAAGGCCGGGCATGGAACCCATGTACGGCTGCACCTGCGGATACGCGGCGCAGTACAGTATCGCGCCCAGCGCCGCAAGGCCGGAGCCGATTGCGAACGTGATGGAAATCGTGGTGTTGGTGTTTATGCCCATCAGCTGAGCCGCCTCCATGTTTTCGGACACGGCGCGCATCGCCTTACCTATGCGGGTGCGCTTTATGAACAGCTGCAGGCCGATCATTATGACTGCGGATGCGATAATCGTGATTATCGTGGTGGCGCTTATCTTCATATCGCCTATCTGAAGCTGAGGCAGACTGATTATCGTGGGATAGGAGCGCGGGTTAGGCGACATGATAAGCACGAACATGTTCTCCAGCAACATGCTCACGCCGATAGCGGTAATCAGCGCGCTTATGCGGGGGGTGGGCTTGCCGCCCTCGCCCTTGTGGCTTTCCTTCATATGAAGGATCTTCCTCATGCGGTCGCCAATGCGGGCCATCGCCTCGGTCATCGCCACCGAATTACGCAGGGGCCGGTAGGCAACGTACTCGATAAGCATACCGGAAGCGGCGCAAAACAGCATAGTCGCAGGTATTACAATGTAAAGCGGCCAGCCCAGCGCGGTCAGCAGCAGCAACGATATGTAAGCGCCGACCATGATTATATCGCCGTGTGCGAAGTTAATCAGCTTGACTATGCCGTATACCATCGTATAGCCCAGTGCTATCAGCGCGTAAATGCTTCCAACATGTAGTCCGTTGATGAGCTGATTTAAAAAGCTCATTTTCCCGACCTCCTAACTCTTTTGCCATATGGCCTATATCATAACCGGCTATAACGGCGCAGGGAGGCCCCCGGCGCGCCGGAAGCCTCCCGCCGACCGCCCGCGAACATTCGGGGCGGAGTTTGAACTAAAGTATTATTCGGCCGCCGCGGTCGTGGGCATCAGCTTTTCGACCAGCTTCATCTCGCCGTTTTCAAACGTGATGATGGCGACGCTCTTCTGCGGGTCGTTGTGATCGTCGTACACTATGTGACCGGTAACGCCGTCTATGGAGGTGGCCTTCATCTGATCGACAATGGCCTGCGCATCGGTGGAGCCGGCGTTTTCGATGGCGGTGCACAGTATCTTGGCCGCGTCGTAGCCCAGAGCGCTGAAGGAGTTGGGGGTTTCGTTGTACTTTTCCTCAAAGCTCTTCAGGAAGTTCTGGACGTTCTCATCCTCATCCTGAGTGGAGTAGTGGTTGCAGAAGAAGCAGCCGTCCAGTATGGTGGGATCATCAACAACGGTCAGCAGACCATCCCAGCCGTCGGCGCCCAGGAAAGGCACATTCAGACCAGCTTCACGAGCCTGCTTTACGATCATGGCTACACGGTTGTAGTAGTCGGGCATGAACACGACTTCGGGATTCTTGTCGGCGATGTTGGTCAGCTGAGCCTTATAGTCGATATCGCTGCTGGCGTAAGCTTCATAAGCAACGACGGTGCCGCCCAGCTCTTCAAACTTGGCCTTGAAGCTCTCGGCCAAGCCGGTGGAATAGTCATCGGAGTTGTTGTAAATGATAGCCGCGGTCTTTACGCCCATATCGTTGGCGGCGTAGGTGCCCATCATTTCGCCCTGATACGGATCCAGGAAGCAGGCGCGGAATATGTTCGGACCGGGGGTGGTCACGTCGTAGGCGGTAGAGGTGGCGGTGATCATGGGCATGTTGTCCTGCGCGGCCAGCTCGGAAACGGCGATGGAGGGCTTGGACGTAACGTCGCCTATCAGGGCGACTACGTCGCCGACCAGGCGGTTGTAAGCATTTACGGCCTCGGCCGCGTCGCCCTTTTCGTCGTACCATACCATCTCGACCTGCTTGCCCAGCAGACCGCCGTTGGCATTGAGCTGCTCTATGTACAGGTCGATGCCGCGCTGCGCAGCGACGCCGTATACGGCCACGTCGCCGGTCAGCGGAGCCAAACCGCCGATGCGGATCGTATCGCCGTCAGCCGATGCAAACACCGGCAGGGCGACGAGCATTACCAAAGTAAGAAGCAAAGATACCATGCGCTTCATAAAAGTAAGACCCCTCTCACAATGAGTGTATATATTAACGGACAAATTCCGTCAATATCGGATTATTGTACGGTTCTGATGCAATTTGCATTTGCAAATCAAACGCTGTATAATTCTGCATGAACCTTGAAAAGATTATAATACTCTCATTCGTGCAAATGCAAGCGCGTTTTGCAGTTTAATGTTAATTATCATACAAATTTTGAATGCATTGCGGCACTGCAAGCCGAAATTTGGCGGTATATTGGCAGCGTAAGTTCAATTCAATTTTTTTGATGCATCTTGATTTATGCTATAAAAAAACTGTAGGATGATTGCAGATGCAGTCATCCTACAGTTTTTTAAGCCTAAAATTATACTCTCAGCGGCACCATTTTCACAATAAAGGCAATATTTGTGTATACTGGCTTTGTTCGGATAAACCGCACTTTTTCCGAACATTATTGGTCGTATAGCGTCCGATATTCCCTTTTATCGCTTTAATAGTGTAAAGTCACGGTTGCATTTCTGGTTAACCATTCGGTTTAGAGTGGTCAGTCTTGCGCGGCTTTTTACGCTTTGATGGCGTTTCCAGCGGCTTTTTGCGCACCGAGAATCCGAAGTGCCCCAGCGCCCTGCCCGGCTCATAGTATGCGCCGTGGCTGTAACTTATCAGCGACGCGCGTTCCAGCTCCAGCTTGCCCGATTCGTTAAGCAGTTTTTCGTCTGCATGTACGCAGAGTATGTCGCTCAGGAACATGTGATGACTGCCCAGCTCCATTACCTGCCTCACGCGGCATTCCAATTGCACTGGGCATTCGGCTATGCCGGGGCAGTTTACGTCGCGCATCTGCTCGCGGGTAATGCCTGCGCGCTCGAACTTGTCGCCGTCCCGGCCCGACACCACGCCGCACAGGTCGCACGCGCGCGCAAGCTCGGACGGCACGAGGTTAATCACGAACTCGCCGCTTTTGCGAATCAGGTCGTATGAGAAGCGTTCGGGGCGCACCGACACGTATGTCATCGCGGGGTTGGTGCAGACTATGCCCGTCCACGCCACGGTAAACACGTTATCGCGGCCGTCGGCGGCGCAGCTGACCATGACTGCGGGCAGCGGATACAGCATTGTGCCGCTTTTCCAGATTTGCTTTGCCAATTATTCCACTCCAATTACTTTTCGTCGCCGAAGCGAATGCCTATGTTGCGTGCGATGCGCACCATCTGATGTTCCGGGGGCACGAACTTGGTTATGCCCGCGACTTCGCTCAGCGGGTTATGGATAACCTCGTCGCCCTTGAGCGCCACGCTCACGCCGTATACGCCGTCGCGTATCAGTTCGGCGGCATGTACGCCGAACCGGGTTGCCAGCACGCGGTCGTATGCCGAGGGACTGCCGCCGCGCTGTATGTGGCCGGGCACTACCGCGCGGGTTTCTATGCCGGTCTTTTGCTCGATCTGGCGGGCTATGCGCGCGGATATTGTGGTGAAGCCTTCTTCAGCTCGGGCGGCGACACGCTCCTTGCGCTTCATACCTGCTTCCTTCTTATCCATTGCGCCCTCGGCCACGGCTATTATCGAGAAGGACTTATTGCGCTTGGCGCGGGCGTTGACTGCGCGCACCACGTTATCTATGTCGTATGGGATTTCGGGCAGCAGCACCACGTCCGCGCCGCCCGCCACGCCGCTGTACAGCGTAAGCCAACCGGCCTTATTGCCCATTATTTCGATTACCATCACGCGGCCGTGACTGGTTGCGGTGGTATGTATGCGGTCGATCACGTCGGTAGCGATGTCGACCGCCGTGTGGAAGCCGAACGTGACCTCGGTGCCCCAGATGTCGTTATCGATTGTCTTAGGCAGGCCGATTACGTTAAGGCCTTCTTCACTGAGCAGGTTTGCGGTCTTATGCGTGCCGTTGCCGCCCAGCGTATCCAGCTTCATCTTCTTATAGTTGGCCTTCATTTCGGCGACCTTATCGACGTTATCGTCGCCGATCACGCGCATGTACTTATACGGCTGGCGGCTGGTACCCAGTATGGTGCCGCCGAGGGTGAGTATGCCCGAGAAGTCGGACTGCTTCATTTCCTTATACTCGCCCTGAATCAGGCCGCGGTAGCCGTCCACTACGCCGACGATTTCCGCATCGAACATCTCGTATGCGGCGCGGGCCACGCCGCGTATGGCCGCGTTAAGGCCGGGGCAGTCGCCGCCGCTGGTCAATATACCTATTCTGCGCTTCATATTGCACACCTCCAGCTATATTAGTCATTGTATACTCAAGAATTTTCTTCAGTCATATCGACAATATCATAGTCATGCCCAAGCGGGCCTTCGCACAGTTTAAGCAGTTCGTCCACGTTCATCGCCAGTGTAGCGGTCGAGTCGCCCGGGTGCATACCCACCCGGCCCCAATCGA
>USEE01000094.1 GCA_900553645.1 uncultured Eubacteriales bacterium | reverse complement strand
TTATGGTCGCCATATTCCAGCCGCTTCAGACCTCGTCGGTGGTTATATCGGGCTGCCTGCGCGGCGCGGGCGATACCAAGTTTGTCGCGATGGTCATGATAATGTGCGTATCGATCATTCGCCCCATACTGGCCTACTCCAGCGTGTATCTGCTTAATCTGGGTTTGATGGGCGCGTGGAGCGCAAGCATAATCGACATGACGATTCGTTTGACCTGCGTAAACAAGCGCTTCAATTCCGGAAAATGGACTTCGATAAAGGTATGATGGGATAATAGACTAAACTTTACAGGTATTTTTCATAAAGCGCGCCGGATATTCGTAGCAATATAGTATCCGGCGCGTATTATATATGTGAGATTACATAAGGAGCTTTTAGCATATGCTTTTTGTGGACGATGGGCGGAGGTGGATGCGCGCGATGATATGGACGCTGGCGGCGTTTTTTCTGCTCGAATGCGCAATGATGGCCGCCGTCGCCATAACTGCGCGCACCATGGACGCGCCGGAAAACGAGGATTGCATAATAGTGCTGGGCGGAGGTTTGGACAGGAACACCGGCGAGCCGCTGTCCACGCTCGCTTACCGGCTGGACCGCGCAGTCGGGCTTTTTGACGAAGGGTATGCCCCGGCGATAATCGTTTCCGGCGGGCAGGGCGCGGACGAGATAATCAGCGAAGCGGAATCCATGCGCAATTATCTTTTGCGGTGCGGCGTGCCCGAGAGCGCGATAATAATGGAGGCGCAATCCACCACGACGCGTGAAAACATGGCCTTTTCAAAGGCGATAATGGACGAAAACGGGTATGAAAGCGCGCTGATCGTGACCAGCGATTACCATCTGTGGCGCGCCATGCAGCTGGCAGATCGCGCAGGAATAAGCGGATCATGCGCCGGAGCGCGCAACAGCAGCAATATATTTTTCACAGTCAAGAATCTGGCGAGAGAAACGCTTAGTTGGATAAAATTTGCTTTGACAGACTAATTTACGGAGGAACTGAAGATATGGCACAGGTGATTCAGATAGGCGCGAGAAACGCCACCTTTCAGCAGATAGAGACATTAAAGCGCAACCGCGAAAAGCGGCATAAGCAGGGACTTTTCTTTATAGAAAGCGTACACGCGATTGAACAGGCAGTGTATCATCGCTGGCAGTTCGAGGCGATATGCTATGCGCGCGGCGTTCGGCTGTCGGGCTGGGCGCGCGATATGCTAAGCAAGGCGGACGCGGCGCATCACTACGAGATGTCGCAGGAGCTTATGGCTGAACTGAGCGACCGTGACGAGCCGTGCGAGCTGATAGCACTGATACGCATGAGGTCAAATGAGGAAACGCTTGAGGCAATGCGCAATGCGCCCGCCGACAGGCCGCGGCTGTTCATAGCGTTCGACCGGCCGCAGAATCCGGGCAATCTGGGCAGTATAATCCGCTCGGCCGACGCGATGGGCGCAAGCGGCGTGATTATCACTGGACACGGCGCAGACCTGCACGACCCGCTGTGCGTACGTTCGAGCATCGGCGCATTCTTTGCGCTGCCCACGGCGGCGCTGGGCGGGCCGGAAGATGTGGTCAAGTGGATGGACGGCTTTGACAAGCGCCCCGTGTTGATCGGCACCAGCGCGCACGCGACCACGCCGGTTCACAAGGTGGACTTTCAGCGCGACGTGGTGCTGGCCGTGGGCAACGAGACATTCGGACTGAGCAAAGCATGGAAGGCCGCGTGCGATGAGATGGCGCTGATACCCATACACGGCGCGGCATCGTCGCTGAACGTGGCGTGCGCAACGTCGATATTCATCTACGAAGCGCTCAGACAGCGGCTTATTTGCGCGGAGCAGGAATGATTTGGCCGACCTAAAACGGGCAATTCACATTCAATGGAAAGCTCCGATGCGATTTCCCGCCTGATTATGATATGACTATACATGTAAACTGTTTCGCGACATACAAACCCGATTGCTTCTATCAAATGCGTGCAAGGAAGTTTTCCCTGCGCGCGTTTTTTGAATTGCGGACGGGCATACTGTATAAAGAAAGTTGGTTGAGGTGCTTATGGCTAAAAAGATGCTGGCTGTGCTGATTGCGCTAATGCTGATGTGCGGATGTGCAAATGCTCAGAGTACGAAGCCGCTCGCCCGGCAGGGTTTCATGCTGGACACAGTGATTTCGATTTCGCTGTACGACAATCAGGATGACGCCATACTGGATGGCGCATTTGCGCTGTGCGAGGAATACGAACAGCTCTTTTCGCGCACAATCAGTACCAGCGACGTATACCGCATAAACCACTCGGATGGCGCGCCGGTAGAGGTTTCGGACGCGACTGCAGAATTGCTGTGCATTGCGCTTGAGTATGCGCGCTTGTCAGGCGGGGCGTTCGACCCTACGATCGAACCGCTGGTCACGCTGTGGGACATAATGGCGGACGAGCCTCATGTGCCGGATGCGGGCGCGATTTCGGCGGCGCTTGCGCGCGTGGACTGGACTAAAGTCAGCGTTGACGGCAACGTGGTTACGCTTCAAGCCGGTATGGGACTGGATCTTGGCGGTATTGCAAAGGGCTATATCGCGGATAAGCTGCGGGAATACCTGAGCGAAAACGGCGTTGACAGTGCACTTATAAACTTAGGAGGCAATGTACTCACGCTGGGCGGCAAGCCGGACGGGTCAAACTTTACGATAGGCGTACAAAAGCCGTTTGGTCAAAACAGCGACATACTGGGTGCGCTCCGACTCAAGGGCATGTCGGTCGTGACCAGCGGGATATACGAGCGGTACTTTGTTGAAAATGACAGACTTTACCATCACATACTGGATACAAAGACCGGTTATCCGGTCGAAAACGGACTGTACAGCGTGACGATCATATCCCCCACCTCGACCGACGGCGACGCGCTGTCCACGATATGCTTCGCATTGGGAAGCGAGGACGGCATGGCGCTGATCGAGACGCTGGACGGGATAGAGTGCGTGTACTGCCTGAGCGACGGCACGCTGCTGTTCTCCAGCGGCGCGCGGAAATTCTGGCTTAACCCGGACGAATTATAGCGCAGGCGGCGCGCGTGCGCTGACCTGACGACCCTTGGGAGGAATCTGTATGAAGAAGCTATTGGTATGCGCTTTGGCGTGTGTACTTACGATGCTGGCCGGATGCTTCTGGGACGGCGACGCGCAGCCTGGCGCGACTGCCGAACCAACGGCGGCAACAGAGGCTGCTACGGATAACGCGCAGGCGGCGGCGCTTGCGGACGGAACGTACTTTGCGATCGATAAGGACTATACCGACGGCTGGAAGAACTTCATCGCGCTTAACGTTGAAGGCGGGCGCATAACCTCTGCGACGTGGGACTGCCTACCTGAAAACGGCTCGACGCTCAAGTCTGTGTTAGCCGCGGAGGGCAAGTATTCGATGAAGCCCGCAGGTGCACAGCGCGAATGGAACGAGCAGTCGAAGCTGTTTACCGATGCACTGGTGGCGGCGCAGGGATTGCCCGCGACTGATTTAAGCGCGACGGGCACTACCGACGCGATTTCGGGCGTAACCATCAGCGTGAAGGGCGTAAGCGAACTGTATCAGCAGGCCATCGCAAGCGGCCCACAGCCCAAGGGCGAATTGCAGGACGGGCTGTTTTACGCGGAGGCACAGCAATTTGACAGCAGCGGGTACAAGGAGTACGTCGCGCTGTACGTAAGCGGCGGGCGGATTGTGTGGGTCAACTGGAACGCCGCCAACGAGGACGGCACGCAGAGCAAGAAGGAAGCGGGCGATTCGTACGGTCTGAAAAGCGCGTCAGGCATAGGCGCGGAATGGTATCAGCAGGCCGAAGCGTTTGAGCAGTACGTGATTGAGCATCAGGGTGTCGAGGGACTTACGACCGGCGACGACGGCAAGACGGACGCTATATCGGGATGCACGATCGCCGTGAGCGGCGCTAAGACGCTGACTGAGCAGATTATTACTCAGGCCCGGGCGGCGGGGTAATGACTTTATAGGCGGTCTTTAAGAAGCTATTCTGTTTTAGAATGGCTTCTTTCTGTTTCTTTAGGCGGTTGTCAGCATCGCTTTCTTTTATCAGCGCTGTGTCCCCAATCGCTATACGCGCCGCCGCAAAGCAAAAACTCAGGGAACCGACAAGCGCGGCTTCCTGAGTTTTGCTATCTATTAAAGGTCATCCACATCCTGTACCGGCATCTGACTGCCCTCAGCCATGCCGGTGTAGCTGCCCAGCACGTCGGTCTTGTCCGGCCAGCTGCGCATTTCTTTGCCCAGCCGCTTGCTCTGCGACTGTTCGTCGCTATTTGCGGTTGGTTTACGTTTGTTCTGCTTGCGCTTTTCGCTCATTGCACTCACCTCCATTTTACCCGCTTTGTTCGGGTTGGGATTAGTTTGACCAGTGAGTGCAAAAAACATGCGCGCCGGTTTTTGCCGACGCGCATGTGATGAATTGACTGACTATCAGTTGTACTCGACCATTTCGCCGACGTTGGTTTCAATCTTGGCGGCGGACTTCCACTCGTCCTCAGCGGCGGTCTTGGCCTCGCTCTGCTTGTTGCCCATCAGCTCGTCGTGTATCGACGTCTTGATGTAGTCGGTCAGCTCGGCGGCACCGGCGGGGATGTCGGCGACGTACTTGATGATGTGCATACCGTAGGTGCTTTCAACAGGCTCGGATACGTCACCAACGCTAGCGAGCGCCATTGCGGCATCCTTGAACGCGGTTACATAGCGGGTGGTGTTGGCGCCGACGATGTAGCCGTAGGTCTTAACAGGCTCGCTCTCGGAGCCGGTATCCTCGCCGTACTCGGCGATCAGCGCGTCGAAGTCTTCACCGGCCATAGCCTTCTGATATACCTCGTCAACCTTGGCCTGGATGTTGTCGCGCGCGGTCTGCTGGGCGGCGGCGAGCTGATCCTCGAGATCGCTCAGCTGGCTGGGCAGCGTGGGATCCATCGTGGGCGCGGGAGTCGCTTCGGGATCGACGGTCGGTTCCTCGGTGGGTTCTTCAGTCGGCGCTTCGGTCGCATCGGCGGGCGCGTCGGTAGCCTCAGGCTCCTCGGTGGGCGCTGGCGTTGCGAAGGAATCGATCTGGCTGGTCACATCGCTGATCTGCTTGCGAATGTCGCTGATAGCGGTGGAGTCTTCCTCCAGGAACTTCACCAACACCTGCTTTACATAGCGGAAGCCTTCCGGATAATAGTAGGCGGTGTTTCCGCTGTTGACCTTGGTGTCGATAGCGGTTTCGTCCTCTTCATAGGAAGCCTGATCGGCAGCGACCCGGCTGTCGAACTCGGCCTGAACCTCGTCGTCAGTTACGGTCAGATCCTTGTAAATGTACTCGTCGAGCTTATTGTCAATATAGGTATTGCGGGCATCCTCGACGTACTTGTCAAGCGTGATGTCGTTGTCGGCCATGTACTTATCGGCGGCGGCGGTGATCTCATCGTCGCTCATGCCATCGGTGGTCACATTGGTCTTGACCTGTGCATAGGCACTGTCATAGCTGCTCTGCGCATTTTCCTGTATGGTAGCCTCGTCGTCGGCGGTAAGCTGATCCAGACCCAGCTCGGCGGCCTTCTGCTTGCGCACTTCCTGCAGCACGAGCGCGTCCACAACGATCTGCTTAATCTCGTCGTCCGACGGCATCGTTACCTGATAGCCGAACGCGCTGTACATCTGATACTGATACTGAAGCGTGGCCTTGTAATTGTCGTAGTATTGCATGACATCCTTCTTGAGCAGCTGGGTGTCATTGACCTTTATGATAACCTCCGCATCATCCATTTCCCGATCGACCTCGACCATCGAGCAGCCGGTCAGCGCAAACGCCAGCACCAGCAGCAGCGAGATCAGCTTGAAAGTCCGTTTAGCCGTAAGGGCAAACTACTTCTATTATACAGCAAAACGAAAAATGTACAAGTAGCCCGACTGAAAAATTCACAGATTAAGCAAATTTTCAGTCATATTGAACAGCTCCGGGCGCAGGTTAAGCGCACTCAGGTAAGCATAGCCATCCGATACGGTGACGACGCTTACCGAGGCGGTGTCCACCATGAAGCGCCAGTTAGCGTCGGGCGCAAGACCCAGCATGTGCGCAATTATGTGGCGAATAGGCCCGGCGTGCGCGACGATTGCGCAAGTGCCCTCGCATTGGCTGAGGAAATCGTCGGCGGC
>USEE01000093.1 GCA_900553645.1 uncultured Eubacteriales bacterium | reverse complement strand
GATCCTTGCACACCGCTTTGATGGTTAGCTGCCGCCCCCTTTTTCCCGCATGGGCGGGGGTGATCCTACCGCGACGAGAGTTACAGCGGTACGGTGGTGCTTTTCCCCGCATGGGCGGGGGTGATCCTCTGGCGAGCAAGCTAAAGCCCGAGATAAGCGGCTTTTCCCCGCATGGGCGGGGGTGATCCTCTGGTGGACGGGTCCACGATCGCGCTGGTGGGCTTTTCCCCGCATGGGCGGGGGTGATCCCATGCCGCCCATCGAGGGGCCGGACGGCGACAACTTTTCCCCGCATGGGCGGGGGTGATCCTCGCTAATATATGCTCATACGCCCTCGCATGTGCTTTTCCCCGCATGGGCGGGGGTGATCCCGAGCCGGTAGACGTTGAGCTGCCCGACGATCTCTTTTCCCCGCATGGGCGGGGGTGATCCTTACTTTAGTGTCGGTCAAGTCGTTGCCGTTAACTTTTCCCCGCATGGGCGGGGGTGATCCTCGCTCTGGCGATTGCCCCACAGGCCGCCGCCGCTTTTCCCCGCATGGGCGGGGGTGATCCTCCACATTACAAGTCTGTGCTGGAGGCGTATAACTTTTCCCCGCATGGGCGGGGGTGATCCTCGGCAGGCCGCCGACTGGTGCTGCGACATGGCCTTTTCCCCGCATGGGCGGGGGTGATCCTATGCCGCTGCTGTCTATGCTGGTTACAAGGATCTTTTCCCCGCATGGGCGGGGGTGATCCCTGGCGATCTTCGCTTTAGTGTCTCGCACTGGCCTTTTCCCCGCGTATGCGGGGGTGATCCATAATCTGCTTCATTTTGTTGCCTTCCCTTGCCCTTTTCCCCGCGTATGCGAGGTTGATCCCAGCGTAATAAGCGGGTTGGTCTATCACAAAAACTTTTCCCCGCAGATAGGATACAATCCCCATCCCACGCCCCAATACGGCCGCTACCCCCATCCCCAAAGAAGAAAGCAGGCGCATATATTGAATAAAGAACTGCAAACCGCGCTGACCCAAATGACGCGGCGCATTGCGGCGCTGCTGTCCACATGCGAACCGTCCGTATTTCTGTATGGCTCGGTCGCGCTGGATGACTTTAGGCCCGGCTGGAGTGATATAGATATACTGGTTTTGACAAATACGCAAATTTCAGAAGATCAGGCAAAGCGGCTTGTGACGCTGCGCGAAACCATGATGGAAGCAACTGGCGACGTGTATTGCCGCGCCTTTGAAGGCGGTATGCTTACGCTGGACGCTTTTGCTTCGGGCAAACCGGATCGCGTCGTATACTGGGGAACAAGCGGGGCAAGGATTACTGATAAGTACAAGCTGGACGCTTTTTGTATGAGCGAACTGCTGGACAGCGGCATTTTGCTGCACGGCCGCGACGTGCGTATTCGGTTTGAGCGTCCTGAGTATGCAGAACTGGCTTTGGCCGCCAAACGCCACTGCGAAACCATACGCAAATATGCCCGGAAGACCGATAGAAGCCTTTACTCATACGGCTGGCTGCTGGATATATCGAGGTGCATCTATACGCTCCGCACCGGAAGGATCATAGCGAAAACGTCGGCGGGGGAGTGGGCGCTGCGCGAGGGAATATGCCCGTGTGCGGAGACGCTTGCACGGGCTGTCGAGGTAAGGAGAGCGCCTGCTAAATACAAAGCCGACAAACATACGCTGGATTATGCCCAAACGCTCGGCGACAGCGTTCAAAGCTACACGGACGTGCTGGAAAACGAATTGGATAAATGCCTGTAAAAATGCTCCCCCGGCTGTAAAACCGGGGGGAGCAAGCTTCGTTTCATGAGACTGTTAAAACCATATCTCCTGCACTGCCGCCTGAGCAAAGTCGATCTCGACCTCGCGCGCCGTGCCCGCCTTACCGACGGTGAACTTGACCACGCCGCTGCCCTGCACGCGCGCTTTGCCGTCCTCTACCGACAGCACTTCGCCATTTTCGCTGTGCGGCCACGCCACGCAATCGCCCTTTGCGACGCATTTTATCATCGTACCGAAAGGCATTTCGACTGCGTACTTATCCTGCCCCACGCGCACACGCGCCGTGCGGATGTTGCTCTCCGGGCGGTACCAGTCCACGGCTAGCAGGTATACGTGCCGCGCGCCGTCGTCCTGTACGTAAACCGCGCTGCCAACGTCGTCGCCCGTCTCGGCCCAGATGGGTTCCTTTTCGGTTTCAGCCTGCATCAGGCGGGTAATTTGCTGCTCGTACAGCGGGCGTATCGCGGCATTGGCGGGGTATGCTTTCGCGTTGAACAGCACCACCTGACCTTCGCCCAGCGCGTATACGCATACCAGCGGCAGTCCCTCGTCAGTGCGCGCCAGCACTTCGGTCGGCTCGGCCGCATTGTCGCATACCTGCACGGAAGCGCCGTTTGCGTGGTTCTCGACATAGTGCGGTTCGCCCGCGCAGAACGCAAACGGATGGCCCTTGGCCTGATGCAGCTTATATTCAGCCACATCGTCGAACCACGTCGTATCAGTCATGTGCGCGCGGGTCAGCATCAGCTTGCCGCCGCGCGAGACGTACTCGGTCAGCTTTTCATAGTCGCTTTCCTCGGCGCAGTGATAGCCCATGAACGCCAGCGCGCCGTAGTTTTCCAGCAGCTTAACATCGCTTTCGATAGGCAGAGCGTCGATATTGCCCATGGGCGTGCCGGTATGATAACCCACCGGGTGATCGGTGTCGCAGCCGTGTATGTACAGCGCCGCGCCCGGCTTGCTGAGCGGATATATCGTCTTCAGCAGATCCCAGCTGCGCTCGGCCTCGGACAGCTTCTTGTCCTGCCAGCCCCACGGGTGCGAATTGCCGAACGCGTGCCAGCCGTCGTACCTGCCGTGGATAAGTCCCATAGGCGTATGGAATCGGCCGCTGCGCGTGTGTGACGCGACATAGCGGTAGAAGTCCTGCTGCTGCTTCTGATGCCCGCCGCAGCCCGCGCTGAAGCGGTGGAAATGCGAATAGTACTCCTCCAGATGCCATAGACCTTCCTCGGTGTTTATCTCGGTCGCGCCCTGCATGTACGATACGTAAAGCGCCAGCCGGTAGCGGCGGAAGTGCTCGGGCGCGTCCTGCGGCGAGGACGACCACTGCACCGCGTGATGCACGCCCATGCTGTCGGTGCCGTGCGCCCAGCTTGCGCCGCGCAAGAACGCCATCAGCGGCTCCATCGAACCATACATCGTCTCTGCGCCCAGCCAATCATAGCCCGCATCGAACATGTACTTGAACATGACCGACGGGCCGGTGTGACGCGGCGCGCCAAAGCGTGCGGCAGACAGCGCGGCGACCGATTTGGCCATGCCCTCGCGGTTGTCGCGCGGTATCATCGGGTCGCGGTAAAGGTATATGTCGTCGCCGACGTAGTTAAAGTTGACAGGTGCATGATTGCCGCCCGTGTGCTTGGGGTCTTCCTCATAGGCACGCTGAGTCATATCGCCGTACTGCTCAGTCATATCCGACTCGGAGCCGCTGCGCGTGCCCCAGTAGTACGCCGCGCCGTCGCGCTCGTGCTCCTGACGGCCGTGATAGCCCGCGCCCGATAGCATCTCATCGTCGGGGTTGGTACTTATTCCGGGCAGCTCGCGGCCGTCCAGCATCAGCACATAGTGTATGTCCATCTCATTAAGTACGCGCGTGACCAGCTTCCACACGTCCGGGTTGAGCGTGCGCGTGCCGCACCAGCGGTAGGTGGGGCGTATGGTCAGCAGATTGCCCACGCCATTGGATATGTACCAGCTCAGGTATTCCTCAACATAGTCCAAACGCTGCTCGATGTAGATCATGTCGCCCGTGCCGGTGACTACGTTGTCCACTCCGCGCTCGACGACCTGCGGTATTTCGCCCTTGACAGTCAAGCCGCCGCAGCTGAACTCAAACGCTGCGTTTGCACATGCCTTTTCGCAGGCAAGGCGCACGCCGTGTAGTCCTGCCTCGGCAAAGTGATATTCGCTTTCACCCGAAAGCCTGCCGTCGGGGGAGCGGAATTTGACCACCGCATTCGGCTTGTCAGTGCGCAGCAGCACATGCGCGCCGCCGCTTACCGACGCGATCTGGCTGCACGCGATCAGCGCAATCGCACCCGCGGGCTGCTCGATCACGCCAACCTCGCGCACGATGTAGGGCACAGGTTCGTGATAGTCGGATATGAGCTTTATTTCCAGTTCGGCATTGCCGCTCAGCATATCGGCAGGCAGATCGATAGCCCACTCGGAATCCAGATGGCAGCGCTCAAAGCGTTCACCGCTGAATATAACCTTGCCGTTTAGCTTAACCTCAAATTCAGGCCATTCCTTGCGGCTGAGGTACTGCGCCGTCCAGTCGAACAGCTCCTTGTCCGCGACCGGCACGTCGAAGTCGGGCAGCAGGTTCTCGCCGCTGGAGGCGGTCAAAAACGCGCGCTCGACGTACACGCTGCCGCTGTAATTTGCGCCCTCAACCCATACGCCCACATGCGCTATGCTGTCGTGCTTGAGGTATAAATCCTGCTTTAGCTCGCGCCAGTTCCATGTGCCTTCGCTTAGATCGATTGTATGTACTTCATCGGGCGGCAGCGCGACCGAATGGCGATTCACGCCGTCCTTCTTATAATATACCTCAACCTTCATGCGCAGGTAGCCGCCCTCGGCAAACTTCAGCTTATCGGCGCGCGCCCATATGCCGAAGCACCAGTCGTCTGGCACGGGCGACATGCCTAGATAGGACAGCATCGGCGGCCAAAGCACCTTCTTATATACGCGGCGGATGTACTTTTCGGGCTGCTTGGACGACAGGTTCAGGCAGTAGTGCGCCTCGTGCGCGTGCACGGTGTCCAGTGCGTCAGTAACAGTGCGGTACTGCGCCGGGTAGTCCGGCTCGTCCTTCCATTGATAGAACAGCGCGGTTTCGCCCACGACAAACAGACGGTATTTTTTGCCGGCTACAGCCTTTTTGGTAAGCGCAAGGCTCATTCCCGCACCGCCCGCGCGCAGCGTAGTGCCGCGCGTGCTGTACCCGTCATATACCTTTTCATAACTTTCAAAGCTCATTTTAGCAGCGTCTCCTTTTGAAATGTGCCGCGCGATTTCGCGCCCAATCAATTGTACATGACCGCACGCGTCAAGTCAATGGCCGAATAAGCCTAAAAAAGCATTCCCATGCCGGTTAAGGCGCGGGAATGCTTTTCGGTAATAAAATTACTTCTTACTGATAGCGTAGCATACTTCGGTTATGTACTCGTCTGGATTGCGGGTTTCCGCGGGGCCTACGCGGTATATGTTGAATACCGGCCCGACGCACTCATACCCGTTTGCGCCCACCCATTCGATTATCGCCGCGTATACGCCGGACAGATGCTCATATCCGCCGCTTAGTATGCAGCTTGCGAACGTTATCTCGGGCAATGTCTTAAAGCGCACATGCTCGGTGTCGGGATACTGGCCATTGACGGTCATTTGAATCTCAACGTCCACGTCGGCGTCCTTGTATTCGCAGTCCATGAATACCGCGCAGCGCACGCACGGTTCGGCGGGCACTATATTAAGCGCCGCGGTTTCTTCGCGCAGTATGCGCCACATCTCGCCCTCGGCTTCATACTGAGGCAGGGTCACGCGCACGCACGCCGCGTAACGCTCGGGCAGGGTCTTTACCTCAACATTATAATTCATATTGCATTCCTCTCTTAACTGCTTTCGCGCGTCGGCTATCAGCTTGAGCCTGCGTTCAGTGTCGGCAATCTGCATTTTTAGCTGCATCTCCATGTCAGCCATGTACATGTCCATGGCCTCCGGGTCGCCGTATGCCTTCAGCATTTCGCCTATCGCCGCAAGGCCGAAGCCCATGTCCCGCAGCGCCGTTATGCGGTACGCTATGGCAAGCTGGCTTTCATCGTAATACCTGTATCCGGTGAAGCAGTCCGTCTCGCTGGGTGCGAGCAGTCCGATCTCGTCATAGTGGCGCAGCATCCTCACGCTGATTCGCGCCAGCCGCGAAAAATCTCCGATTTTCAGCATAGCGGTACCTCCGTGCTGATTTAGTTTATTGAGCTCAAATATATGATACAGCCTGACACAGTGTCAGAGTCAATACTCGCGTGCGCATTTTATGAAAAGCATCTGCATACGACAAATCGGATGAGCATCTGATGCTTTGATACACGCGCGGCTTGACACAGTGTATGCGC
>USEE01000092.1 GCA_900553645.1 uncultured Eubacteriales bacterium | reverse complement strand
CGGCAGCGTCAGATGTGTATAAGAGACAGACCGTAGGCAGCCACGAACTGATGATGGGCTATGCGATAACCCGCAATAAGCTCTATTGCCTGGACGCGGGCCACTTCCATCCGACCGAGGTTATCTCCAACAAGATCTCGTCGATCATGCAGTATATGCCCGAGCTGCTGCTGCACGTAAGCCGCCCCGTACGCTGGGACAGCGACCACGTAGTCACTATGGACGACGAACTGATGGCCATCATGCAGCAGGTAGTGCGCAACGGCTATACTCAGCGCGTAAAGATCGCCCTTGACTTCTTCGATGCGTCCATCAACCGTCTGGCCGCGTGGATAATCGGCACCCGCAACGCGCGCAAGGCGCTGCTGCGCGCCAATCTGGAGAACACCGCAGAGCTGAAGAAGCTGGAATTGGACACCGACTTCACCGCTCGTCTGGCGCTCACTGAAGAGGACAAGACCCTGCCCTTCGGCGCGATATGGGATTACTACTGCCTGAAGGAAGGCGTACCGGTAGGCGAGGACTGGCTGAAGGAAGTCCGCGATTACGAAAAGAACGTAATGTCTGCCCGTGGATGATTGCGAGTGAAATTAAAGAGGGGCGCCGCGCACAAACCGGCGTCCCTTTTAAGTATGCTTAGGAGGAGCACTATGTCCGAACTGATAGATCATAAGATAATCGATATGCCCGCGCTGTGGGCCGTGGGCGCGCAGGTGCATGTGATGAACGGGGGCGATAACCCGCTGCCCGCCGAGTGGCGCAAACAGTTTGAAAGCGGCCTGTTTGAAAAGCTCGCGGCACTGCCGGGCGCATATGCCAAGGACGACTGCATGGGCATAATCCATTCGTGGCCGGGCGATATGAGCTGCTTTGAATACCTGATGTGTATGCTGTTTACCGAAAAGCCGGAGGAAATCCCGGAGGGCTGCACCGTGATGGAACTGCCTGCGGGCAAGATGCTGTGCGGCTATGTGCGCGGAATCGATGCGTCGTATGTGGTTGCGCAGGCGCACGATCTGGTAATGGCGCGCGCCGACCGCTCGGGCTATGAATTTGATATGGACAGACTGATGCTGATGGAGGGCTATAATAACCCGCGCTTCACCAAGCCCGACGAGCAGGGGCGCATCATATTCGACTACTATATACCCGTTGTAAAAAAGACGAAGAAAAAGTAATGGGGCAGGGCACAATAAAGGCGGCGTGTACACGGGTTACACGCCGCCTTTGCCATGCTCATGGCCAGCTGCATCCATGGCTTGCGGTTTCGGGTGAAGTTTTCTTACGCAAACGCTGAGATTATGCCTTCATCAAGTCACCCGAGCCTGCGAACATACGGTCTAAAGCAAGCCTTAACCCGCACTCTTTATATTTGAGTAAATGCTGCGAAATTCGCCGTCCACCTGATCGATGGTCGCACCGCCCGCCAGCTTGTCGGACAACTGCTGTATCAGCTTTACTTGCTCCGGCTCAGCCGTCACGCGCACGTCCTGCAAAGACGAATCCAGCGTTACCAGCTTCTGCCGCACCATGCTGCTTATGCGCTCGGTCAGCCCGCCGCGATAGCTTGCGTCAAACGTAACGCCCACTATCGCCGCATTGCCGTCCACCACGATGTAGCTCTGGCTTATCTCGCTGATGCGGTTAAGCTCGTCGGTCGCATTCTTTATGTTGGTGCTCCAGTCATACGCGGCCTGTGCGCCGGTCTGCGCGCCCGTGTTGGCGATCGGCGCGGCGCTTGCGTCCGGGTTAGCGCCTACTGCTCCGGCCTCGCCGGTCATGGGCTGCGTCGTGGGCTGCGCGGTGGGCGCTTCGGTCGCCGATGCGCGGTCGTTCGTATTCATGCATCCCGTAAATCCCAACATACACACGCATAACGTAAATACAAGTGTAAGTGTCAGCCGCTGCTTCCTTGTCATAATGCAAATCCACCTCCTTGCGCTGATTATTGTGGCATTGTCGAATGCTTTTCATACGCCCGCGCATACTTAAAATTTGCCGTGCGATGCTGAAATGGGAAAATATGTATGCTGAGACAAGGCTCGTTAGGGTTAGCTCATATGGAAAATGGCTGTTGTTAAGCAGGAGAGAGTGCGCCTTTGCAATAGCAAATTGCCTTAGAGTGTGTCTCAAAAATTCCGGAGTACGCAATTTCGGGCGTCGCTGCGCCATTTCTGCGTCACAAGGCTCGACTTAGCGCTGCTAAGCCTTCGGATCTCTTCCTTGAACTGACGCAAAATCTGCTCGAACTTGCGGATTGTTCCGCTTGAGACACACTCTAGATTGTGCCTTAATCTGAAACTCAAACAGCGCAAAGAAGCGCGATATTTAGGAGGAATACTGTCGATGAAATCGGTTCGACACGCCATGATACTGGACATTATCGAGTCCGCAGACATTGAAACTCAGGAGGAACTGGCCGACGAGCTTAGCAAGCGCGGCATAGTTGTAACCCAGGCGACGGTGTCGCGCGATATAAAGGAACTGCGCCTGTTGAAAGTACTGGCCGACAACGGTGGATACAAGTACGCTACTGTCGATAAGGCCGAAAAGGGCCTGAGCGAGCGCTTCATAAGGATATTCTCGGAATCCACGCTTTCGATGCAAAGCGCGGAAAACATAATCGTAATTAAGACGCTCTCGGGCAGCGCTAACGCCGCCGCTGAGGCCGTCGATTCGCTGCGCTGGCCCGAAATCGTCGGCTCCCTCGCGGGCGACAACACCATACTTGTCGTAATCAAGGACAAGGAACACGTTCAAAACGTCATGGATAAGTTTAACGCGATGATAAAGAAGTGACGCGGAGGAATGGCAAGTGCTGACGACGCTGGATATACGCAATATCGCCCTGATCGACCGGCTTACGCTGGAATTGGAGCCGGGGCTTAACGTGCTGACCGGCGAAACCGGCGCGGGCAAGACGATCATAATCGATTCGCTGGATCTGGCCTTGGGCGGGCGCGCGGACAGGGAGCTGATTCGCACCGGCGCGGAACAGGCCGAGGTACAGGCACTTTTCACGCTGGACGAAAGCAACGACGAATTGTGTGACATACTGGACGAGCTGGGCGTGGATTACGACGACGGTCAGCTGCTTATAACGCGCCAGTTGTCCTCAAACGGCCGCAACACGATACGCGTGGGCGACAGATTGGCCTCGCTCAGTCAGTTAAAGCAGATAACCGCGTGCCTTGTCGAAATGCACGGCCAGCACGAGCATCAGTCGCTTACCGATGAAAGGCAGCAGCTCCGCTATCTGGATGCGTTTGCGCGGCACGAGCTGGACGAGCTTAAAGCCGCCGTCGCACGCCAGTACGCCGTGTGGCGCGACCTGCGCAGCCGCATACGCGCGCTGAATGTGGACGAGCATGAGAGCGCGCGTCGGGTCGAGCTGCTTAAATTTGAGCAGAAGGAACTGGAAGCGCTCAAGCTGAAGCCCGGCGAGGATGAGCGCATTGAAGCCCGCCTAAGCGAAATGCGCATAAACGCAAAGTCGTCCGACGCGCTGACCGAGGCATACGCGGCGCTGGACGGAGACAGCATAAGCGCGCTCGACCAACTGCGCCGCGCCGCAAACGCGCTGGGGCAGATTGCCGATATGGGCGAGAATTATGAGCAGCTTTCTACGCGCCTGAGTGATATGCTGTATCAATTGGAGGATGCGGCGTTCGAGGTACACGCACTGCGCAGTTCGCAGGAATACGACCCGCAGTTAATGGACAGGATGGAGCGCCGACTGAGCGCGCTTAACAACGCCAAGGCGCGCTACGGCCCGACGCTGAGTGACGTAATCGCCAAGTACGAAAGCATAGGCGAGGAGCTGGAACAGATCGCCGACGCCAAGCGGCAGGTCAAGGTTTACGTTGAACAACTGAAGAAGGAACAGTCCGCGCTGATACGGCTGTGCGAACGGCTTACTCAGGCGCGGCGCGACGCGGCTGAACGCTTTGCCCTGAAGCTGAAAGAACATCTTAAAGACCTGGGCATGGCGCGCGTGTCGTTCAATGTTGACGTGCAGGAGCACCGGCAGGCCAGCGCGCTTTCGCCGCTGGGCTGGGATACGGTGGAATTCACAATGTCGGCCAACGCCGGCGAAGCGCCGCGCCCGCTAAGCAAAATCGCGTCGGGCGGCGAACTTTCGCGCACGATGCTGGCATTAAAGGCGATTGCCGCCGACGCGGATTCGATCGGCACGATGATATTTGACGAGATCGACACCGGCATATCGGGCCGCATAACCCAGGCCGTGGGCGAAAAGCTGGCCTCGATTGCGCGTACGCGGCAGGTAATCGCGATTACGCATCAGGCACAGCTCGCGGCGCTGGCCGACGCGCAATATCTGGTCGAAAAGCGCGAACGAGACGGGCGCGTATTTACCGGCGTAAGGCGGCTGAACGAGGAAGAACGCGTGAGCGAACTTTCGCGCATAATGGGCGGCGACGATGAAGCGTCGCTCAATCATGCGCGCAGTATGCTCTCATCCGCGCGGCAAAGGCGCGCGGAACTGGACGCAGCGACTTAGCTTTCCACATCCTCGATTACGCCCTCTGCCTGAGCAAGCGTGTCGGCGAGTTTGCCGCGTTCAAGCTGCTGAATAAGCTCCGGGTCGAGCGCGTCGCGCGCAATCGCGGCGCTGCCCGCCTCAACCATCTCGCCGTTTCTTAATTGCGATATGGTAAGGCGCGTGCCCGATAGCTTTATCAGGTAGTGCTTTTCACATGGAACGTCAAGCGCGCGGACGAGCAGCGCGCTATCCGATGAAAATTCGGTCAATTGCCAGTCGGGATAGAGCGCCTGTAATTCGTCGCGGCTTACGTCGCGGCCTTCGCAGACCAGAGCTTCCTGCTGGCTCAGCTCGTGCCCGCATAGCGCATATGTCGTTTGCAGCGTGAGCATGGAGCCGCGCGGCAGGCGCACGTTTTGCTGTGCCGCCTGATTGTCCGCAGGCGCGCGCGCCGTCGATATACACAGTATCGCGATGAGCGTCGCCGCCGCGGTGATTGCCGCGCACGCTATCATGCGCCAATGGCGCGCCGTGATTTTGGGAAAATTCATTATAAACCGCCTCCGCTGACTCGTTTAATACAAGCTTGCCCGTCGGCGGGCGGCGAAATTCTGGCAAAATTTAGGAGACGATGATATGAAAATAAAGCCGATTGACGGGCTGGAAGCAAAGCTGGCCGCGTCCGAGGACGCGGAGTCGCTGGGCGACAGGCATTTTGCGCTCGACCTGTACGATAACGAACCCGCGCTTACGCTGGAACTGGAGTTCACGCCCAAGGGCACGTTCGTACCGGCGGCGGCGCTGCTCAAGTACAGCGAGGAGCTGAAAGGCTACTACATGGACGAGCGCGTCAAGGACGCGGCCATGGTCGAAAAGGCGCTGAACGATTGGATGTCTGAGCAGAACTGAATGCACAATTAAAATCGCGGCATTGCCGGACGCAAAGTCAGGCAAGCCGCGATTTCTGCATATAAAAATATTTTTTAAGTTCAGGCAGTAAGCGACGCGCAGGCGCGAAGCGACAAATGCCTTTCAAACTTATCCACAGCCTGCACAGCCGCAATTCAGCTAAAGCACGAATCACATCAATTCAGCTCGTCCAGCGACAGCGCAAACCCATATCCGAACTCCGCGATGAACTCATGCAGCTCGGGCAGGTCGACCGCCTCCAACTGCGCCTGTATCGCGTCCTTGGCGCGCGCGAACTCGGCGTTGCCCGCCTTCAATTCCTCTACGCACTTTATGTACGCGCTTAGCTTGTCGGCCGCCTTGACTATGCGGTATTCGCGCGTGCTCGTGTCCGGGTTTAGCAGGGGAGCGATGTCGCCGCGTACGTCCTCCGGCAGCATCGCCGTGAGTCTGCCGCACGCCATTTGCTCGATCTCGCCGTAAGCGCGCCGTATGTCGGGGCTGAAATACTTAATGGGCGTGGCCATGTCACCGGTTATTACCTCGGACGCGTCGTGATAGGCGGCGATTAAGGCTATCCTGCCCAGATCGACGCTTGCTCCAAAGCGCCGGTTGGCGATTACGCCCATGCCGTGCGCCAGCATGACCACCTGCATCGAGTGCTCCATATCGTTTTCGGGCTGTGTGTTGCGCATAAGTCCCCAGCGCTTAATCAGCTTCATGCGCGATATATATGCAAAAAAGTTGCTGCTCATATTTTCCTCC
>USEE01000091.1 GCA_900553645.1 uncultured Eubacteriales bacterium | reverse complement strand
TCCACCGTCTCATCATAAGCCATCTGAACCAGCTCAGATATATCGTTCGGCAGGCAGATTTCATCCTTCAGCAGGCACGCAGTTTTCATCAGCATGTACCTGCCATAGATAAACTCCGCGCCCGGCTCAAGCGCGTTTAAGTCCGTGCCCAGCACCATGCACACCGGCTGGCTCGCGCTCGCAGGGCGGGTGCGCCATGTGTGGCGCTGTAAACGGCCTATCCTTTGCAAAAGCAAATCCATTGGGCACAAATCGGTTATCAGCGTGTCAAAGTCTATGTCGAGCGACTGTTCCAACACCTGCGTGCCTATTACTATCAGCCGGTCGCGCTTTTCGGGCGTTGATTCCTTGCCCAGGCGCTCGACTATGCGCTCCTCACGGCGTATTCGATCGGGCATTGCGAACTGCGCATGATCCAGTATTGTGGCATAATCCGCAAACTCTGCCTTAATCAGATTCAGCATTTGCTGTGCGCGCGCGACGGTATTTACTATAATGCCCGCGCAGCCGCCGTCCTTCATGCGCTCACGCAGGAAGGATATTATGCCGCTGTCCTCGGCGCGGATGATTTTGACCGTGCGCGGCTCGGTCTTTGCGTCCACCTCGCGGCTCAACGCCTTGCCGCCGTCCGTCCATGTAATCAGCGGATAGGCACGCTCGGCCTTCAGCGCGGCGTATTCTTCAAATTTGCTGTTTCTCAGATACGCGCCCACCATCTCCGCACGCCGCTTGCCCGGCAGTGTGGCCGACAGCAGTATAACTGGCGTATGGTACGCGCCCAGCCAGCTAAGCATACAGTCGAGGTAGCGGTTCATGAAGCTGTCATAGGCATGTACCTCGTCTATGACTACAACCTTGCCTGCAAGTCCTAAATGACGGAGCATTATATGCTTTTGCTTGAGCGCGCCCATGAGCAGTTGATCGACCGTGCCCACCACGAAATCGGCGAGTAACTGTGTCTTGCGGCCAAGGAAGAAAGTATGTGCCATTAGGCCGCTCTGGTCGTCAGCATTTGAACTTGCATCGTACTCGTCGGTTTGGCTGTTCCGGCCTTTTTGTTCGCTTTTGTCACACGCACCTGCATCAGGTTCATCGTCAACAGAATTCGCGTTCTCGACCAGCCGCGCGAATTCGTCATTGAACATCGCCTTGCCGTGCGCAAGCTCCACTGACAGCCTTTCCCATTGCGCAAACCAGCTCGTCCATCTGGTTACGCGCCGAAACATGCAGTTGGCCGTGGCCTGCGATGGCAGGAAGAACGCCAGCCCGCGCTCGCCCAGCCGCTCGGCCAGTATCTCGCTTGCCGCCAGCGCGGCCTCGGTCTTGCCCATGCCCATCGGCGCTTCCAATATGATAAGCCCCGGATTTTGCGTTTCAGCCGCTATGCGCTGGATTTCTGTCTGTATCGCGTTGGGCTGTTCAAAGCCGAATCTTGCGCTGCACAAATCGTCGTACCGCCATTCGTCGTTGAGCTGCCATGGCTTAGGCAGATCAATCATGCTTATCGCGCGCGTGCTTCTCGCGGGATACAGATTCTTATTGAGCAGCGTATCGGCGGCAATCAGCGGGCAAAACGCGGTGTTGCTCGCCAGCCAGTCAGCCGTTATAAGCAGCGCAGCCAGCAGCATCTGAGCTGGTTGAGTGATGTTGCGCGGTATATCGCGCAATGACTGATAGCCGGCCATTTCCAGCGCTTCGTTAAGGTATATCTGCCATACGCCCTTGAACAATGGCTCATTGCGATCGACTGTACCTTTTGCCTTGCCCTTGCCGCCGTACATTGCGTATTCTTGGTCCATTATTTTTTCTAAATTCGTCCCACTCGGAAGCGTCCTGCCATGATGCGCGCCTATTACCGATGGGAGCCAGAGCAATCCCATGCGTTCCTTATCATCCGGAATTGCTTTTTGCATAAACCAATCGATAATTGCCGCGCCGGTGAACGTATGATGCTCGTACTTATGTTCGATTTTATCGCCGTCGCTAAGGGTTGAGGTGTCCAGTCCTGCGGCGGTTATGCGTTCGCCCGCTTCCTGCGCGGCATTAATTATCTTGCATTGAAATACGCTTGTCGCCTTGCCTATGTCGTGTATGGCCGCGAGGAATATCGCAAGCCGGATAAGCTCGTCCCGTGAAAGGTCGATCGCCGCGTATACACTGGCTGCAAGCCACTCGGTTACGAGATAGCGTATTATATCTGCCGTGTCGTGCAGGTGCATACACAGCGGCAGGTAGTTGCCGCTGTGGTTCGACTGGTCGCTCTTGGCTATTAGGGCGCGGGATATGGCGTAGATTTGTTCGTCCACATGTTGCCTCCTTTTGATGTGAAGTCGTATACTGTTGTTGCAGTTAAATCGTGCCTCATTTTCTCTGTTTCAAATGCATTCAATCACTTTTTTAGTGACCTTGCTTTATCCCGAATGATTTGCGCGAGTACCTCTGGTGGATACGCCTTACTTTCAACCAAATCCGCGATAAGTTCGATGATTACCTTGCAATATAGTTCATTGTCCATATTGTTATTCGTCCCCTTCCATACAGTATTATGAAACCTTGCATGTTCTTTATATACGACATGATACTAGACTTTTCCTGCTTGCCGAAAGCATTTTCTCAAAATTTATATATCCGCGCCGACCTCCGAAATTAACCCCCGCACATGCGGGGAAAAAACATACATCAAACCTTGCATAGGATCACCTCCGCACTGCGGAGAAAACGGCCGTGCACATGCAGTAGCCATAGCAATACTATCACACCATTGCACGTTTGTCAAACGAACTTCTGATAATACTCCCGGCGATTTCTGCCGTGGTTGAAGCCTTGCGCGCGATATAGTATACTAAAGCAAAGTACGTCTATCATCCGACGCTGAGGAGGTATTCAGCATATGCTTAAAAAGAAGCTGCCGGTGGGCATAGACAATTTTGAAAAGCTGCGTAAAGAGGACTTTTACTATATATATAGCTCGTCAGAATTCCATCTGACGAGCCATTAACTTTTTATATTTTATGTACTTTCTTAAAGCGCCTGTTTTCAAGTATTCTCCCCCTACTTATTCACCAAAAACACAATATTGAATGCCGTACCGCGTCCCGGTGCGCTCTCTACCGAGATTGTGCCGCCGCACTGCGTGACTATCTCCTTGGCCAGCGCAAGCCCCAGACCTACGCTGCCCGACTTGACCGCCGACGAACGGCTGTAAAACCTTTCGAAAAGGTGCGGCAGTACGTCCATCGATATGCCCTCGCCGTCGTCGGTCACGCTTATCTCCACCGTCAGCGGCGTTGCATTGGCGCGCACGGCCACATGGCCGCCCGGCGCGTGCTCCAGCGCGTTTTTGATTAAGTTGCCCACCGCCTCGGCCAGCCAGTCCGCGTCGTGCGGGAACACTGCGCCGCAGCCGTTCACTTTTAGCTCCGTGCCGCTTTCGCGCGCGATAAGTACAAACGGAGCAGCGGCCATTTGCAGCGTATCGTCCACATTGGCCGGGCGCAGGTCGAACTTCACCGCGCCCGCCTCCAGCCGCGCCATCTTGAGAAGGCCCTGCACCAGCCACTCGGTGCGCTCAAGCTGCTTCATGCACTCGTCCAGAAAGCGCGCGCGGGTGTCTGCGTCCATATCGGGCGTGCGCTGCATCAGTTCAACATACATGCGCATACCGGCCAGCGGCGTTTTCAATTGGTGCGACATATCGGCCAGCAAGTCCTTCATGTACCGCCTGTCCAGTATCGCGCGTTCGCCGTTGGTCTGGCGGCGCGCGTACTGCTCGTGCAGCGCCAGCGACAGCCGGTCGAGCGCGCTCACGCCGTAATGCACGTCGGGTTCCGCGTCGCCTGACACGCAGTCGCTCAGTTTGTCTATGCGTCTGCTCACCTTGCGCATCAGCGTCAGCGCGCAACCGGCAAACGCCGCGTATGCGATAAGCACGATACCGCAGTTAAGCATACATATATGCCTGAACAGGAGCATGAAATCGGGGTGTATCTCCAGCCGCATGGAGAGGCCGTAGCCGAATCGCTCCAGCTCGGCCGCGCCGCGCTCATACTGTTCGGGCGTGCCGCCGGAGATCACCGACCATGTCGCCGCATCGTCGGGGGCGCTCAACACGCTTCCGACCAAATACGCGTCGCTTTTTAGCTGCCTTTTCACCTGACTGCCAGCAATCTCCCAACTGCCCACTGCGGCGCAGACTTCCAGTATTATAAACAATATGAACAGCAGCGCGTAATAGCGCCTTGGCACAAGTTTCATACGGGCATCGCCTTTCAAAAATAGTCTTGAGCTAATTATATCATCTGCGCACGACTTTTTCCATACCGCTTGACACGCGCCCGCATATGTAATAAACTCTGCATTATAGTAGCAATCTGAACGTTAGGGAGGTCATCGCCAATGGATTACATCGCGTCACAAACCCGATACGATCACATGTCATACCGCCGCTGCGGGCGCAGCGGACTTATGCTGCCCGCAATATCGCTGGGGCTGTGGCACAACTTCGGCAGCATCACGCCGTTTGGCGTGCAGCAGTCGCTCCTGCGCACGGCGTTCGATAACGGCATAACCCACTTTGACCTGGCCAACAACTACGGCCCGCCTTACGGCGAGGCGGAGCGCAATTTCGGCGTGCATATGCTGCGCGACTGGCGGCCCTATCGCGACGAGCTGGTGATTTCCACCAAAGCGGGATATGATATGTGGAAAGGCCCGTATGGCGACCACGGCAGCCGCAAGTACCTCATCGCCAGTCTTGACCAGAGCTTAAAGCGCATGAATCTTGACTATGTAGACATATTCTACCACCACCGCCCCGACCCGGACACGCCAATTGAGGAAACCGTGGGCGCGCTGGAGCAGATTTTACGCAGCGGCAAGGCATTGTATGTAGGCATATCCAACTACCGTGCCGATCAGGCCGAGGCGGCCATAAAGGCGCTGGGCAAGCTGGGCAGCCACATGCTGATACATCAGCCCAGCTATTCCATGTTCAACCGCTGGATAGAGCAGCCGGTCGAGGGCACGGGCAGTCTAAAGGACGTGCTCAGGCGCGAGGGCGTGGGCTGCATCGCGTATGCGCCGCTGCAGAACGGACTGCTGACCGATCGGTACATAAATGGCATACCCGCAGATTCGCGCGCCGCGCACGACCCGCGCTACCTGAAACCCAGCGCGATAACCGACGATAAGCTTTGCAGGATACGCAGGCTTAACGAAATCGCCGCGCGGCGCGGCCAGAAGCTTTCGCAGATGGCACTGGCGTGGGTACTGCGCGACGATACCGTGACCTCCGCGCTTATCGGCGCGAGCAAGCCCGAGCAGATTCTCGACAACGTGCGCGCGCTGGAAGCCGCGCCCTTCACCGCCGAGGAGCTTGCCGAAATCGACGCTGTACTCGCATCAGACAATTAATTTTGATTCAGCTGCAGGCGTGCGCTTTGACTTAAACACTGGTCAAAGCGCACGCTCTTTTCCAATGCCCTGTAAAACCGATTGACAATATATTCCGCGCACATTATAATTGCAGACAGTTAGTCATAAATGACTTACTCAGCACATCTTGCATTCCAACAGCATCGGGACGCATATGCGGCATTCGACGCGCCGCAAGTTTGCCCTTTGCACAAGTACAAACGAACATTTTAAGAATAGCCGCGCCCGTATAAAGATTAGCGGAGGAAATTTTTATGAAATCCAGATTTGAAAAAGCGCGAAAATGGCTGCTGTTTTGGACTTTATTTATCGGCATAGGCGCAGTCGGCGGCTCCGCGTGTATGCTGTTCGACCCGAGCGGCAAGCTGCTGGGCATGGATGCAATGCTGCCGTTCTTTAAGAAGCTGCCGCTGGCCGACATACTATTTGCGGACTTTGCGTTTTCCGGCTATGCGCTTCTTATCGTGAACGGGCTTACCAACCTTACCGCGGCGGGGCTGCTGCTGGGGCGCAGGTATGCGGGCGCGGTGTGCAGCTGCGTATTCGGCGTGACGCTGATACTTTGGATCTGCATTCAGTTTTACATGTTCCCATTCAACTTCATGTCGACCGCGTACTTCATATTCGGACTGATTCAGGCGATTACCGGCTATGCGGCGTGCGTATTCTACCGGCAGGAGCTTTTTGCCGAAAACGAACATGCCTACCCGCGCGTAGGCAAGGGCGGGCACAATGAACTGGTCGTATAC
>USEE01000090.1 GCA_900553645.1 uncultured Eubacteriales bacterium | reverse complement strand
GATACGAATCGCTTTTGTCTCAAAGCAATATGGACAACCTTACCATAAGCGATTTGCGCGGCGTTATACGCGGCGACCGTCCGTCGGTCACTAACGAGGTGCGCGGCTCGACTCCGCTGTTCAAGGTGATCGACTCCGCGTCGTGGAGTGTGCTGCTGATTATCGATAACGCGTCCGACATGCCCGCGCTGGGTCAGGCATACACGCTTACGCTCAAGGGCTATGAGGATTATGTGTACTCCGCGACGGTAAGCGATATAAAGCGCTTCGACAGCGAAACCATGATTCGCATGGAGATCGATCAGGACGTGCTGTCCGCGATCAACCTGCGCACGACCCGCGCGTCGGTGGGCACGCAGTACGCCGGACTGCGCGTGCCGCTCAGCGCCGTCTATACCGTCAACGGCGTGCACGGCGTGTATAAGCATAACGGCGATACATATGACTTTATCCCGGTAAACGTAACCGCGTCCGACGGCGAATACGCGCTTATCGAGCCGGTTACGGAGGGCGCGATATATTCCGGCATGGCGGTAGTAATAAAGTAATGCACAGACGGCGGGAGGTCTAAAAAATGGCTGACGTAGTGCAAAGGGTAAATGAAATACGCCGCGCAATTGACGCGGTGGCGACTGGCCCGGTGGACATAATGGCGGTGACAAAGCGCCATACGCCCGACGAAATAAATCCATTGGCCGAGTCCGAAATAATCCGTATAGGCGAAAATCGCGTGCAGGAGTTCATGGAAAAGCGCGATAAGTTAAATTCGCGCTTTGAGCCGCATATTATTGGACAATTGCAGCGGAATAAAGTAAAATATATCATACAGTGCGTCACGATGATCGAAAGCGTGGACAGGATAGAACTAGCGCAGGAAATCGATCGTCAGGCGCAGATGCACGGCGTGGTAATGCCTGTGCTGATACAGGTAAATCTGGCGCGCGAGGAGCAAAAGGGCGGAATATATATAGAAGATTATCCCGCGCTGCTCGACGCAGCCTCACACCTGCCCGGGATAAAGGTGTCGGGGCTTATGGCCACGATGCCCAACGTGCCGGACGTGGAGACGATTCGTCCGCTGTTTAGAGAAATGCGCGCGATGTTCGACCGCGAGCGCGAAAACGCGCGGCAGGGCGTGGACATGCGGGTGCTGTCGATGGGCATGACGCACGATTACCTTGTGGCCGTGTCCGAGGGCGCTACTCAGGTGCGGCTGGGCCATGCGATATTTGACTGACGGATTCAGGCGCTTTGTACTTCAAGGCGGAAATTGCGGCGCTTGCTTAATCGACTTTGACTGATTAAGTCCAATGCTAAGGCATATGTCTGAGAGCTTTCTTAGCACCGCAAAGCGATTCATTGCCAAGCGAAGCTCGTGCAAACGCCTAAAACATAAAACCGCATTTATAAAGTTAAGTATATTATTTTGAAGCCAACTCTGGATTCTTGGATATGTCTTAGCCAGTCACAACGCATTTCGGACTGAGACGTATCCTGACCCACGGCGGGAGGAAATAACAGATGTCATTCAGCAACAGTTTTCATAAGTTCCTGGACGCGATAGGCATAGTCAGCCGCGATGAGGTGGAACCCGACACGCGCACATACGACCGGCGCGGCGACTATTCCGGCGGCAGCGGCCGCGACTTCGCCGACGAGGATTCGGACTACGACGACGCTCAGGGCGCGCGCCGAGATACCTCGACCGATTCCTATCGCGGCTATTCGCGCACCGACAGCCAGTATCAGAGCACGCCCGAAATCGACAACATGGTCGAGTTCAAGAACATCCGTCAGCGCACCGAAGCGCCCGTATCCAGCGATCATATCCAGCATACTGTAATCCACTACCTGCGCGAAATGTCGGATTGCAAGGACATAATCGACGATCTGCTGGACGATAAGCAGGTGATACTGAACGTCGAGGACACCGACAACAGCGTGAAGCAGCGTGCAATCGATACGATATACGGCGCGTCGTACGCGCTGGGCGCAAAGCTGCGCCGCGCGTCGCGCGCGACGTACATAATCGCTCCTAGCAGCGTGGTAATAAACGATACCGACGACGAGGAAGAACAGCGTCGTCCGTCGGGCGGATACGCATCCAATATCCGCGGATTCAGGAGCTGATATGATGTATAGCGTCGGCTATCGAATAATTACGGGCGTTAATTACTTTTTCAGGCTGGTAAACCTTGCGCTGCTGGCGTACTGCGTGCTCAGCTTTTTTGCACGCGGCTCACGCGTGTATCAGTTTCTCGACCGCCTGTTTGAGCCGCTCAGACGGCCCTTTATGCCTATAACCATGTATCTGGCGCGGCGCGGATTTCCATTCGACGTGTCGATAATCCTTCTGTGGATAGCGCTCAGCATGGTGCAGAGCCTGCTCACTCAGATCATTTACCTGTTCATGGGGGCATGGTGATGGACGAGAACGCGGTCGTACTGGCTCACCTGACCGACTGCGCACGGCGCGCGGCGCGGTCGGGACGCATCATGTTTTCCAACTTCCTCGATCCGGCTCAGGCCGAAATCGCTCGGCAGGCCGCCGCGATAGAGCGCGTGCCGGTCGAACTGAGCGGCGGCCACCCGGATGCGGAGCGCACAGTCGCGGCGTTCGGCTGGCCGGATGATGAAGAAATCGAATGGCCCATCGCGATAATGGAAGCCGCGTGGGACGGGCGCTTTGCGTCGTGTCAGCATCGCGACGTGCTGGGTTCGCTGATGGCGCTGGGCGTGGAGCGCGAATGCTTCGGCGATATAATCATCGACAGCGATAATTCGCGCGCGCTGCTGTTCGCGCTGGATCGCATGGAGGACTTCCTTACTCAGAACTGGATAAGCGCCGGGCGCGCGTCGCTTAAAGTCAGGCGGCTTACCGATGCGGGCGCAATCCCGCCGCCGCGCGGCGAAATGTGCCGCATAACCGTGCAGTCGCCCCGACTGGACGCGGTTCTGGCGGCGGCGCTCAATCTTTCGCGCGCCGAAGCGCAGCAGACCGTGCGCTCGGGCAAGGTGCGCGTCAGCTTTAAGGAGTGCTTAAACATCGATAAGCAGTTGGAACCCGGCGACATAGTCAGCGTGCGCGGCATGGGTCGGTTTAAGCTTATCGAGGAGCAGGGGCGCACGCGCCGGGACAGGCTTGGCTTTGCGATATTCAAATATGAAGGCAAGTAGTGCCGCAATTCCTTAAAATGTGCGAAATTTTCTTAAAACATGCGCGAATCAGAAGGAAAAAGCGGCATTAAGGGCGAATATACACCGTAATATGGAATCATACGCAATCATATGGCGTGAAGGTTGCATAGCAAAATCGAAGGGAGATTTTGATAATGATTACGCTTAACGATATTAGCTCCAAAGTATTTTCCGATCAGGAACTCGGTTACAGCAAGGACGAAGTAGACGATTTTCTTGACGAAATAGCCACCGACTACGCGGCTCTTATCAAGGAAAACCGCTCGCTTAAGAAAAAGCTTGAGGAGCAGGAGGAACAGGCCAAGGACGACAGCGCCCTCAGTGAGCCGGGCTACCTCAAGAACCTTGAGGCTACCCTGCGCGAGACGCTGCTGACCGCACAGCGCATAGCCGACGAAACCACCGATCAGGCCAAGAAGAGCGCCGAGGAGACCGTCGCCGCCGCCGAGGAACAGGCCCGCACTATCGTCGCCACCGCTAAGGTCGAGGCCGATCAGACCCGCGCCGATCTGGCCGAACTTAAAAAGGCCGCCGACGATTACCGCGCCCGCTTCCAGCGTCTGGTGCTGGACCAGGTGCATGTGCTCAAGTCCGATACCGAACTGTTTGCCGATAAGTAATTTTCGGCCAGCCATACGCGCATAATATACCAAGGCCGCAGATCCATTACGACTGCGGCCGGGGTTTGTTTTGGGCGAATCGCGCGCTGAAAAAGCGGGCATACTCTGCTTAGCGGAGGGGATGCCCGTATGAAGCTTACAAAGGTGCGCGCGGGGCGGGGGTTGCTGTGGCGGCTCAGAAAACAGATAGACCGGCTGGAACGCATGAATTTTGAAGAATATATGCTCTATATAACCGATACGCGCAGGTTCCTGTGGCGCAATTTTACTGCGGGCATAGCGCGCGGCCTGGGAGGCGCGGTGGGCTTTACCATACTGGGCGCGATTGTAGCGGCTGTGCTCAGTCGGCTCACGCTGGAAAACGTGCCGCTGATAGGCGGCTTCCTTGCCGAAATAGTCGACGCGGTGCAGCAGAATCTGGGTAAGCGCTGAAACTCATACCCGCGCGGAGGAGAAGAAAATTGTTTTACGCATTGATGGTGATCGCGCTGCTTGCGGCGGATCAGATAAGCAAGCTGTGGGCGGCGCAAAGTCTTTCTGCGCCGATTGACGTAATACCCGGCTTTCTGGCGTTTACCTACGCCGAAAACCGCGGCGCGGCGTTTGGCATAATGCCCGATATGCAGCCGGTGTTCATAATCATGAGCATAGTGTTTGCGATAATCGTATCCATATACCTGACAAAAAGGCAGCATTCGCTGCCCGTGCTGGCTCAGCTGGGCGGCTGGCTCGCGGTGACCGGCGCGATAGGCAACATGATCGATCGCGCGCTGCGGGCGTATGTGATCGATTTTATATACGCCTATGGTATAAATTTCCCGGTGTTCAATCTGGCCGACGTGTGCCTTACGCTGGGCGCGATTCTCGTCGTGATATACCTGCTGTTTTTCTCGGGGCGCGCCCATGACGGCGCGGAGGAGTAGACGCGATGCTGTATACGGCGGATAAGGCGATGCGGCTGGACGAATTTGTAAAGCAGAACGCGCAGATGACACGTTCGCGCGCGCAAAAGCTTATAGAGGACGGACACGTGCTGGTGGACGGCCTGCGGCCGACTAAGGCGGGTCAGACGCTTAAAATCGGCCAGTCGGTTCAGGTCGAAATACCAGCGCCGGTTCAAATGGCGGCCGTGGCGCAGGATATACCAATTGAAATAGTATATCAGGACGAATATCTTGCGGTCGTGAACAAGCCCTGCGGCATGGTGGTACACCCGGCGGCGGGCAACCCGGACGGCACGATGGTCAACGCGCTGCTGGGCAAGCTGGATCATCTGTCGGGTATAGGCGGCGAACTGCGCCCCGGCATACTGCACCGCATAGACAAAGATACGACCGGCCTGCTGCTGGTAGCAAAAAACGACGAGGCGCACGCCATGCTCAGCGCGCAGATAGCCGCGCATACAATGGGCCGCGTGTACCTTGCGCTGCTTCAGGGCGCGCTAAAGCAGGACGAGGGCGACGTGGATGCGCCCATAGGCCGCCACCCGACCGATAGAAAGAAAATGGCGATAGTGCGCGGCGGCCGCGAGGCCCAGACGCATTACCGCGTGATAGAGCGCCTGCGCGGCGCGACGCTTATAGAAGCGCGGCTGCGCACCGGACGCACGCACCAGATACGCGTGCATATGGCGTCGCTGGGGCACCCGGTGCTGGGTGATCCGCTGTACGGCCCGCGCAAGTGCCCGGTCGCGGGACTGGATCATCAATTGCTGCACGCGTGCCGCATAGCGTTTAACCATCCTAAAGACGGTGCAAGGCGCACGTTCGCCGCGCCGCCGCCTGATGAGTTTTTGACATATTACGAAAAGCTGGGCGGCAACCGACAGAATATATTCGATCTGGTAGAAAAGTATAGGCAGGATACGCCCGACAGTTCAATAATATAGCAGTGAAAGCCGCATCAAGATGCAAAACAGATTGCATCTTGATGCGACTTTTTGTCATCTTGCGTCGAAACGAGGGGAATGCGGTGGACGCAAACGGTAAAATGTGATAGAATCACCGGAACGAAAGGCTAACGCATTGCTTAACATAACCCGCGTGCGCTTATAATTGATTGCAACCGGATTACCGGACTGACCTGCAAAAAATTCGTCGAATTTTGTAAAAAGCATTGTACATTCGACGCCGACGTTCGTATAAATAAATGTAAGCAGCAACGCGCTGAGAACAAAACAGATTCCAATGAATAACCACATAAATAAATAGTGCATTAGTTTAGGAGGAGGTGAAGAATGGACATCAATGAAATGATCATGAAGGGCAAGAGCGCTAATACCGTGGAAGAACTCAAGGAAAATGGCCGTTAAGGAGAACTGGAATATTTCCGATGAGGAAGCAAATGCCTACTTCGATGAGCTTCAGAAATACAAGAC
>USEE01000089.1 GCA_900553645.1 uncultured Eubacteriales bacterium | reverse complement strand
GCTCAACCGTGCGTCGATCATCAGCACGTCGCCCTTGGCGATATAGCCCTCCGAAAAGCGGCGGTCGACGACCTCCTTGAGCGAACGGATGATCGCGACATACTGCCGCATCGAGGCGGCATAGAGTTCCACGGCCGAGAGGTTCCAGTAGGCGTAGTCGGCGGCATAGCGCGCGTCGCCGTTTTTCTTGTACTTGACGGCCTTGTCAGCGCGCTTTTGCAGCGTCTCGATGTCGGCCAGTATCAGCTCGGTTTCGATTATCTGTATGTCGCGTGCGGGATCGACGCTGCCCTCCACGTGAATTACGTTTTCGTCCTCAAAGCAGCGCACGACGTGCACTATCGCGTCCACCTCGCGGATATGGGACAGGAACTTGTTGCCCAGACCCTCGCCGTGGCTCGCGCCCTTTACCAGACCCGCGATGTCCACGAATTCCAGCATGGCGGGCGTGCGCTTCTGGGGCTTGAATATATCGCACAGCACGTCCAGCCGCTCGTCGGGCACGGGCACCACGCCCGTGTTGGGTTCGATTGTGCAGAAAGGGTAATTCGCCGCCTGCGCGCCCGCGCAGGTTATCGCGTTGAACAGCGTGCTCTTGCCCACGTTAGGCAGACCGACTACGCCCAGCTTCATATGTAAAACAACCTCCGTAATGGCGGGGAAAGCAAGTCTCGCCCGCTTCGTTTATGCAATTAACGGCCATGCAATTTACAGCCCGCCCGGATAAATTCGACGGGCGGGCGGCAAATTCCTTTATTAATTTTCGCTTATTGCGTCGATATTTCGCCGTACTGGGCGGTGGGCGCAGAGAGCATATCGCTTATCGCAACGGTCATGGAGATGTCTTTTAACTCATCGCCCATTATCAGCTCGCCCTTCAGCGTTATGCGCGTGTCGCTGGGCAGCGCGCTGTCCACCGCATAGCTGCCCATGAGTTTGAGGTCGCGGCCTGCGGCGGTATCCTTGGCGTACTGTATCATGTTGTTCACGCCGTCCAGTATCAGCTGGTTCACGGTATCCTGCGCCGCGACCGCGTCGGCCAGCACGGGATAATCGAACACTATCATCTCCGGGCTGGGCAGTATGGCAAGGCTGCTGCCCGACACGTACTGCGTCTCGTCAAAGTACAGCTGCAGCTGCGCCTTCCATTCCAGCTTTATCGCCAGCTGGCCGTCGCTCAGGCGCGCGCTCGCGATGACCGCGCCGTCGCCTTCGCGCTTTGCCAGACACATCTGCATGCCGTCTATGCCATAGTAGTCCGTAAAGCCCTGAGATCGCAGGTACTGGGAATACGCCTGAACATCGTCGCTGCCTGCGCCCGAATAATTGACGAGTATCGAATCGGTCTTGCCGTCGGAGCTATTGTCGGTGCGGCTTTCATATTTGCGATCGCCCACAACTTTGGTGAGCGAATCCACGGTAATGTTCGCCGCGCTCAGGTTATAGCTGTCGGGCGCGGGATCGCCGCCGCACGCCGACATAGCAAACATGACCGCCATGGCGATGGTGAGCGCCATGACCCTTTTAAATTTTTTCATTCACAGCCTCCAGCACATTTTATCGCCTTTATTTTAACTCTGTACGCGCGCGCTGTCGATACCGCCACCGTTAAGCACTTTAGCCAAAATAGGGGCGATTGCTTTGCAAACCGCCCCATATTGCATTGCCGGTTACTCCTCCATCAGCACCGCGTTCTGCGCGGACACGCTTATCTCGCGACCGTCAACGCTTACGGTTATGTTTTCATCCGTCCAGTTGATAAGCAGCTGCGCGATGGAGCCGTCCACGGCCTGCCAGCGGCTGGTGAGCACGCGCGGCACTGTGAGCGTATCGCGGCACATCAGCATCTCAAACGTATGCTCGCCCGCGCCCACGACCTCGTGCGGCCTCAGCATACGCCCGCCGTGCAGATACTTCTTGCCCGACTTGCGGCGCAGGCGCATTACGTTCCTCAGCAGGTTGATTATGCCCTCGCGGTCAGGCAGTATGTCGAACTGCTGGTCGCACCAGCACTGCATTATGCTCCCGTCGTCGGTTATTATAAGCGTAGCCAGATCGCCTGCCGCCAGCGAATACGCCGTGCGGTACGCAAGGCTGTCCGCGCAGGGCTTGAACCAGAAGTGCGCGCAGCACTGATTGCCCATAAAGTTATTCAGGTATTCGTGGTACACATACGCATACATCGGCACAGGCATACCATTCATGTAATTCAGGTTGTAACGGTTGTCGCTAAGCAGCAATTCGGGAATAAACGGCTCGCTCGCCGCCGATTCGCAGCCCAGCAGCATGTTGGGCGCGGCCGCGCGTATCTGTTTAAGTATATCCTGCATGGCGCTGGTCATCCACGGGCCGGGCGTGGGCGCGTGGCCGTGCTCGCGGCTATAGCAGAAGTACGGGTTGCCGCCATGGTTCTGGTCGAGTATCTGGGCATAGTCCACGCCTGCCTGCGCGATCTTGCGCGCCTCGCCCACGGCGATTTCGGCGGTATCCTTGCCCATCGGGCACATGTCGTAGCCGTCGCGCTGCGCGGTGCAGATGTGGCTGTGTACGATCTCACCCTCGGGCGACACAACGAAGTCGCGCTTGTATCCGCCCTCCTCGATGAGTTTAGTGCAGTCATAGTCCATAAGATTGCTCTTCTCGGTAAAGCCTATGCCGCTCAGGTACACACCGATCAGATGCCCGTGCGCGTGCAGCTTGTCGATGAACGTGCGCAGGGCTTCCTCCCCGCCATACGGCGGCCATACGAACGGCGGTGCCCACGGCGCAGTGCCCTCCCAGTGCATCAGCAGCACCATTATGCGCGCGTTGGTCTTGCGCGCCAGCTCGTCGATAAACGGCATTGCGTTTTCATACGGGAACAGCTTGTTAGGCGTGATTTCGTCGGTGTCGAACAGCCCGCGTACCGGGTAGCTCACAACTATCGGCGCATCCCCGTACCAGCGCGGCAATTCGGTATTTTCGCTTAGCTTTTTAAGGCCCTCGGGCAGGTGTTTTTCAAACCACGCGCGGTACATGTCCGCCGCCTCGATCCAGCCGCCCTCAAACGGAGTCGTCACAACGTCGAAGTCGGTCGCGTAATCCGCGCCGAACTCGCCGCCCGCGTATGTGCGTATCTTGAGCCGCACGCAATTTTCCAGAGGCACGATGTCGATATTCTTGATGCCGCGCTTTTCGTCGTATGCAGCCATGTATAGTCCGCCGTCCAGCTCGTATGCCACAAACTGGCTTTCGACCATGCCCGGGAACAGCGCGTAACTGCCTTCGCCCGGGAATTCCGTCTCTCGGTAGGGCTGCCAGCCATTTTCGCGCATGTTGATGTCGTCTATCTGAACGCCTTCATTGAAAGGCCAGTAGAACGACGCCTTGCGCTCGTCGTTTTCGCCCTTGAGCGCAATCTGCGGGAAGTCCACCCACTCGACTGCGCCCTCGGTGGTGTTCTTAATGGACATGCGCCACGCAGCCCAATCCTTGCCGCCGAAGCGCACGCTGATCGTCGCGCGCAGGCCGTCGAATTTGTCAAACGCGTATTCGGCGCTCGCAAAGTCCGCGCCGCTTTGCTCGCTTACCAGCTTAGCGTCGTGTGCGTTGAACTCCACCGCCTCGCAGGTCGGCATACGCAGTCTGAACGAAAACAGCGGCAGGCGTACGTCGGCGCTGATCGTCTTGCCATTGCATTTTAGCGATACTACCTCGCCCTGTTCAAACGATATGTCTATTGAACTGCCGTTAGCTTCATAGTGAACCATAGTGCATTTTGTCCTTTCAAAATATTATGATATTATGCCTCGTCCAGCGTGCGCACTTCGTCTGCGGTAAGCACCAGATCGCCCGCCTCGCGCACGTCGTGCATGTATTCCTCGCGCGACACGCCCACTATCGGGAACACCGGGAATTCCTGCCCGGTCAGGTAGCCCAGCGCCACCGCGCCCACGCTCACGCCGTGTTCGGCGGCTATGCGCTCGACCACGCTTAGCTTATTCAGGTTTTCAGCCGCGTCATAAGGTTTCATGCTACCCAGCTCCAGCGCCGCCCTGCCCTGAGTATGCAGCTTGGAATAAAAGCCCTTCGCCTGGGACGAATACGGCACGACCGGCATACCCGTGCGCCTGTGGAACTCGCGCAGTTCGTCGTGCATCTGCACCAGCGTGGTATCTCCCGGCACCACCTGCCGCGCCAAACTCCACTGCGGTTGGTCGGCCGAGAAGCCCGCCTTGCCGGTGCGCGCGGCGTAGGCATTGGCCTCGGCAAGGCGCTTTGCCGTCCAGTTGCTCGCGCCCAGCGCGCCCACATAGCCGCGCGATTTGAGTTCGTTGAGCGTATCCACGATTTCTTCGACCGGGCGCGTGTCGTCGTCGCGGTGCAGCCAGTATATGTCGATGAAGTCCACGCCCAGATCCTCCAGGCTGTGCTCGCAGTCGGATATTATGTCCGCGCGCGACAGTCGGCGCTCTTTTGTACGGGGATTATAGTGCGCGCCCTTTGTGCCCAGCACGATCTTGCCCCGCATACCGCGCGACTTCAGCCACGCGCCCACGCAGCGCTCGCTCAAGGACGTACCGTCGGCCTGCTGGCCGTATATGCGCGCGGTATCGATGAAGTTGCCGCCGATTTCGGCATACATGTCAAGCAGCTTATGCGACAGCTCGGTACTGCGCGACGAGCCCATCACGTCGGTGCCCATGCATATCACAGATACGTGCTTGCCCACGCCCGGAAGGTCTGTATATCTCATAATAAAACTCCTCCGCATACATCCGCGCGGCGCTTACGCCGCCCGGGCCTTTGCCATTCAATACATTCTACCATACGGCGCGAAATTTTGCACTACCGGCGCGCGATATACCCGCAAGAATAATTATGCGTGTTCCTCATGCGATATTTTATGCTTTTTCGCGTCCGTTGTGCATAAATTTACATTTAGTTCCTTGATTCTACGCGATGCTTGCCGTATAATCTATCGCATTCAGTGCATTGCGCTAAAGCGATGAACGCATCGGCGCGGGGAGGTATCCATGTATAAGATTGAAAAAGTACCCGAGATATTTCTGAAAAACCTGAGTAACTTTTTAAGCGGCACGGGACTTACGCTGGAGCTGGCGTTTTACACGGTTATATTCGGCACGCTGCTGGGCGTAATTGTGACGCTGCTAAGGCGATGCAAGATTGCGCCGGTGCGCTGGATAATGAACCTGTACGTAGAATTCCTGCGCGGTACTCCTTTGCTGGTTCAGGCGCTCATGGTGGTATACGGCGCGCCGCAGCTGGGCATAAACCCGGGGCGCAAGATGCTTTCGATAATCGCGCTGGTAATCAACTCGTCGGCGTACATGTCGGAGATAGTGCGCGCGGGCATACAGGCGATCGACCACGGTCAGACCGAGGCGGCGGTATCGCTGGGCATGACGCGCACGCAGAACATGCTGTATATAATCCTGCCGCAGGCGATGAAGACGACGCTCCCGGCGATGGGCAACGAGTTTGTATCGATAATTAAGGAGTCCTCGCTTCTGTACGCCGTGGGTCTTTACGAGCTTACGTATCAGGCGCAGAAGCTGGCGGCGACCAACTATCTGTATCTGGAGACGATGACGGTGGCGGCGCTGGTATACTTTGTGCTTACGTTTACCGCGTCCCGGCTGCTGGGGCTGCTTGAGAGGAGGCTGAGGCAGAGTGAACAGCATTAATAGCGATTCCAGCAAGAAGCTGGGCGAAGTGCTTATCGAGGTAAAGGGGCTTAAAAAGGACTTTGGCAAGCTGGAAGTATTAAAGGGCGTTGACCTTAACGTGCGGCGCGGCGAGGTGGTCGTAATCATCGGCCCCAGCGGCAGCGGCAAATCGACGTTCCTGCGTTCGCTGAACCTGCTTGAAAAGCCGACGGCGGGCACCATACTGGTCGAGGGCAAGGACATAATGGCCGACCGCAACCAGACGCGCCAGCTGCGCGAGCGCATGGGCATGGTGTTTCAGCAGTTCAACCTGTTCCCCCATCTGCGCGTACTAGACAACATAACTATCGCGCCGATGAAGGTAAAGAAGGTGCCGAAGCAGGAAATCGAAGCAAAGGCGCTGCAGCTGCTCGACAGGGTAGGCCTCAAGGACAAGGCCGACGCGTGGCCGAGTCAGCTCTCGGGCGGCCAGAAGCAGCGCGTGGCGATAGTGCGCGCGCTGGCGATGGATCCCGACATGATGCTGTTTGAC
>USEE01000088.1 GCA_900553645.1 uncultured Eubacteriales bacterium | reverse complement strand
GGGTGGCTGCGCCCTCGTGGAGTTTTTGGCCAGCAACGTAGAAGGTGGGGACGTAATAGTAGTTGTATTGGGCGGCAAGACCGGGCTGTTCGCTTTCCTCTATGCGTTCGATTGGAATTTGGGCGTAGTCGGGGTTCAGACGGCATAGACTCGCTATGTAGTCGTCGGCCTTGCGGCAGTATGGGCAGTCCTTCAGATAAAAGTACTTTACCTGCTTCATGCGTAAACACCTCTTTCGCGGGGATGTGCGGCGCGCAAATATCCCACATGTACGATTATAACCCGCCTGCTTAAATTGAATCAACGCAGATTGGTTTGTCCTTTTACCCGCATTGCGGCTTAAAACGTTCTTTTTACGGGCGCAAATTTGTATCGTAAGACAATGTTTCAGGCGGCGGAACACGCGCCGTAGAATGACTGAATATGAAAATCGAATGTGCCTTAAATATAAGTATATAAGTAGAAAAGCGCCGCTCAAAGCCCCGATCGGCTTTAAGCGGCGTAATGCGTTTAGTCCGCGGACAGGCTCTCGCGCAGTCTGTCGCAGTATTCGTCCAACAGCCCCAGATCCCACAGCAGGCGGCTGAGTATGTACTTGTCGCGAATCTCCTGCGAGCACCTGAGCGCCGATATGACCTCGCCGTCGCTCAGACCCAGCGTACGCGGCATGGTCGGCTCCTGAAGCGTCTTCATCAGGTTCACTATCTTGTTGTAGTCGGGCAGCTCCTCGTCCATCACGCGCAGTATGTCGTCCCAATGCGCGATTATCTTCTCAAGGCGTGCGGCGTGCTTTACCGGGTCGTGCTTGCCCACCTTGCGCTCTATGTCAATTACGGTTTCGGCAGTCGGGCCGAACGAATCGCGCATATCGCGCTCCCACGCAGCCATGTCGAACGCGGCGGCGTTCTTGAGCGCGCGCTCGCGGTCGGGCTTTTCATTGCGCAGCCAGCCGTACATTCTGAGCGTAAGCACGGTACCCACGCCCACCTGTATGCCGTGCAGATCGTTGGGGCAGCGACCCATCAGCGAGTGCATCTCCCAGATGTGCGAGAAGTAGTGCTCCAGACCACTGGCGGGGCGCGATACCTCAGCGTAGCTCATCGCTATGCCGGACACGATCAGACCCTCCATGACCTGCATAACGGCCTGAGGCGAGCGCTGGGTCAGCTGCGGCGCGGCTTCCACTATGCGGCGCACACAGCGGCGCATCAGTGCGGCGACTTCCTCGCAGTAGTATTCTCCGTTGATTATGTTGGATATGCGCCATTCGCATACAGATATGTACTTGGCCAGCATGTCGCCCAGGCCCGCCTGAAGCATCTTGAGCGGTGCCTGACGCAGCACGTCCACGTCCGCGACAATCGCGTCGGGGCAGACCGAATATATGGTGGTCTTAACGCCCGCCGAAATCATCGACGAGGAGTTGGACGCATAGCCGTCCATCGAGGGCGCGGTGCCCACGACCACCTGACGCGTACCGGCGGCCTTGGATACGATCTTGCATATGTCGTTGATCGTGCCCGAACCGACGGCCAACATGCAGTCAACGCCGGGCGTAAAGTTCATGATTACCTGACCCACGCTGAACTCGTCCGGCTCGACGTGCGCCTGCGGAAACACGTACAGTTCGCACTTAACGCCCGCGCCGGTCAGCAGATCGTATACCTGACGGCCCGCGACGCGGTACGTGTTCTGGTCAGCGACTATCATAGGATGCGTCACGCCCAGTTCGCGCAGTACGCTGCCTACCTGAAACAGCGCGCCCTGACCGATAATTACCTTCTTCAGGCGTGCGGCGTGATGCTTACCGCAGTCGCAGTCATAGCCTTCGGGACGCAGCAGCGCTTCCAGAGGCAGGTTACTGAACTTTTCCATAATAAACCCTCCTGAGAAAAAGCCGTCCAATGTCAAGGCATCGGGCGGCTCGTTTGTTATACTACTTTGCAAAGTCTACCGCGCGCGTTTCGCGGATTACGTTTACCTTGATCTGGCCCGGATACTCCATCTCGCGCTCGATGCGCTTTACGATGTCGCGCGCCAGCATAAGCGTACCCGCATCGTCCACATCCTCGGGCTTTACGATAATGCGAACCTCGCGACCCGACTGTATCGCATAGGTCTTGTCCACGCCCTCGAAGGAGTTTGCGATCTCCTCCAGCTTTTCAAGGCGCTTGATGTAGTTTTCAAGCGACTCGCGGCGCGCGCCCGGACGGGCGGCGGATATGGCGTCGGCGGCCTGAACCAGTACGGCCTCAACGCTCTCGGGATCAACGTCGTTATGGTGCGCCATTATGCAGTGCACAACGGCGGGCGACTCGTGATACTTCTTGGCAAGATCCGCGCCGATGGTTACGTGCGTGCCCTCGATCTCGTGATCGACGGCCTTGCCGATGTCGTGCAGAAGACCTGCGCGCTTGGCAAGCTGTACGTCCGCGCCCAGCTCGGCGGCCATTACGCCCGCCAGGTGGCTGACCTCAATGGAGTGCTTGAGCACGTTCTGGCCATAACTGGTGCGGTACTTCATGCGGCCCAGCAGCTTGACCAGCTCGTGATGAATGCCGTGCAGGTTGGTTTCGAACACGGCCTGTTCGCCGGCCTCACGGATGCTGTTTTCGACTTCCTTCTTGGCCTTCTCGACCATCTCTTCAATGCGCGCGGGATGGATGCGGCCGTCCATTATCAGCTTCTCCAGCGCGATGCGCGCAACCTCGCGGCGTACCGAGTCGAAGCCCGATATGATTACCGCCTCGGGAGTATCATCGATTATCAGGTCAACGCCCGTCGCGGTTTCCAGCGTGCGGATGTTGCGGCCCTCGCGGCCGATTATGCGACCCTTCATGTCGTCGTTAGGCAGTGCCACGACCGATACGGTGGTTTCGGCCACATGATCGGCGGCGCACTTCTGTATCGCGAGCGATACTATGTTGCGTGCCTTCTTGTCGGCCTCTTCCTTGGCGTGGGATTCGATCTCGCGCACCATTACGGCGGCGTCGTGATACGCTTCCTTCTGCACGCGGTTCATGATTATGTCGCGCGCTTCTTCGCTGGTCATGCTGGATATGCGCTCCAGCTCGCCCTGCTGCTTGTCGTGCAGCGCCTGCGCCTCGGATTCGAGCCGGGCGACGTTCTTTTGCTTGTCGTCCAGCGCGCGTTCGCGGCTTTCGATTGCCTCGGTCTTTTTGTCCAGCGCGTCCTCGCGCTGAACCAGACGGCGGTCGGTGCGCTGCAGCTCGTTGCGGCGGTCGCGGATCTCTTTATCCAGCTCGGCGCGCTCGCGCAGCATGGTTTCCTTGGCGGCCAGCATCATTTCCTTGCGCTGAGCCTCGGCCTTTTGGGACGCTTTGTCGAGCAGTTCCTGCGCGGTAGCCTCCGCGCGGCCTATCTTTTTCTCAGTGGTGTTTTTGCGGTAGAAATAGCCGAAGGCAACACCCGCTCCTCCGCCTATCAGCAATGTCACAATTACTAAAATAGCTATACCCCATCCCGGCAAGTTGGTCAGTCCCCCCTCTTGGTTAAATTCGGTATCCGGCCGATGCAGGCGCACGCGCCATATCGGCATACGAATGGAAAGTCGGCAACGCGGATGGGCATCGCGCGACGCATGGCAATATCAGTTTTTTTAGAGTGTGTCTCAAGCGGAACAATCCGCAAGTTCGAGTGGATTTTGCGTCAGTTCAAGGAAGAAACCCGAAGGCTTAGCAGCGCTAAGTCGAGGGTTGATGACGCAGAAATGGCGTAAAATACGCCGAAATTGCGGATTAAGGAATTTTGAGACACACTCTAACACATCCTGAAAATAATTACTTGGTGTATACGGTCTGGCCGTCAACGATGGTGCGGGCGACGCTCCAGTCGCTGTCCAGCAGCACCAGATCGGCGCGCTTGCCAACCGCGATCACGCCGCGGTCGTCCATGCCGATGGACTCGGCCGGAATGCGGGACGCCATCTGCAGCGCCTGTTCGGCGGGGATGTGCACGGCCTCGATTACGTTCTTAACCGCGCGCTCTATGGTCAGCGTGGAACCGGCCAGATTGCCCTCGGGCAGACGGGCCTCGCCGTTCTTTACGATAACGTCCAGCGCGCCCAGCTTATAGCGGCCGTCGCCCATGCAGGTGGCCGACATCGCGTCGGTTATCAGTATGCAATGCTCGTAGCCCTTGGCGTTGTAGCATACGCGGATTGCGAGGCGGTGCAGGTGAACCAGGTCGCAGATCATCTGGACGGAGTAGCGGTCGTCGGCCAGCGCCGCGCCGGGCACGCCGGGCTCGCGATGATGCAGCGGGTTCATGCCGTTGAACATATGGGTAATCTGGTCGCAGCCCCAGTCGCCGGCGGTTTCTACCTGTTCTGCGGTGGCGATGCTGTGACCCACGGCCAGCTTTACGCCCGGATTTACGTACAGGCACAGTTCGCGCGCGCCTTCGATTTCGGGGGCAATGGTCATCAGACGCACTATGTCGCCCGCCTCACCCACGATTTTTTCGTAGGTTTCTACCGAGGGCTTGAGTATGCCGTTGGGGTCCTGCGCGCCGCGCTTGGCGTCGTTGAGGAACGGGCCTTCCATGTGGCAGCCGAGCACGGTTGCGCCGTGGCGGGTGGGATCGGCGGCCTGGGTCTGCATGGCCTTCTTTACGCCGCGCACCGCGAATGCGGACGGCTCAACGGGGGCGCTGCAGGTGGTCGCCAGGAAGGAGGTACAGCCGTGGCTGGCCAGACCCCTGCTCATGCCGAGCACGCCTTCTTCGCCGTCCATGGTGTCGTGTCCGCCGTAGCCGTGGATGTGTATGTCGCAGAAGCCGGGTGCCAGCACGCGGCCCTGAGCGTCCAGCTTTTCGTCGCCGGAGAGATTCTCGCCGATTTCGACTATGCGGTCGCCGGTTATCTTTACGTCCACGCCGGTGGCGAACTTGTCGCCCAGCAGTACCTTAGCGTTTGTAATTATCATGATACCATCTCCATTATCCATTAAGTTCATATCATACGACTCAGAATGCGTTAAGACGTTGGTTAAGGGCTGGCCGGTAAGCAAAGGTGTATGTTATATTGGCTCAGGCGATTAACGCGCGCAGCGGCATTCTCAGTCTCAACTTATATTATATCCCGTCTGCGTTTACTATTCAAGCTTAATCGCGAAAAGCATTATGCGGCGGGCGATCCTGCAGATTTTGTCACATTTTTGTTCGATGTAGTTAGGAATCTCATACTCAATTAACATAAGTGTGGTATGCTACTGGCATACGTCACCCGCGAAAAAGGAGAACTGTTATGAAGCTGTTTGACGAGGGTTTGAATTGGTATAAAGGTAATACTCATATGCACACGACCATCAGCGATGGCCGACTGGCCCCAGAGGACGCTATCGAGCTATACCGTGCGAAGGGGTATGATTTTCTTGCCATAACCGACCACCGCATAATGTCGTATTCGCGCATGGACGGCAATATACTTTTGACCGGCGGCGTTGAATTCGACTACATGCTGGCCGATCAGTGCATCCACATCATTGGCATAGGCATGATGGGCGAGCCGAAGCTTGACCCGCCGATGCGCGGCGCAAGCGCGCAGGATGCGATCGACGCGATCAACTCGCTGGACGGCCTTGCGATACTGGCGCACCCGGCGTGGTCGCTGAACACTCTGGCGGAGACGATGCCCTTGAATGGACTTAGCGCGATGGAGATATACAACTCGACCTCCGGCATACCGTGGAACGCAGCGCGCGCGGACTCGTCGAGCTTTGTAGACATCACCTACACGCACGGCAAGTACACGCCGGTAGTAGCGGCGGACGACTCTCACACGTACACCGGCGAGCACACGCGCTCCTTCACATATGTAAACGCAAAGGAACTGACTCTGGACAGCATCAAAGAAGCGATGCGCGCCGGCCGCATGTACGCCAGCCAAGGCCCGCGCTTTACCCAGATTGAGCTGACCGACAAGGCGCTTATCGTAGACTGCGAACCCACGCGCCGCGCGATATTCTACAGCAACCTCCCGTGGGCAGGCCAGCGCACGTTCCAAAACGCGGACGGCTCCCTCATCACCCACGTAGAATACCCCCTCAAACGCAACGAAACCTACATCCGCGTCCAACTCGACGACGACAACGGCAATTCTGCCTGGTCGAGCGGCTTCAAAATTGAAAATACGATAGGGTAACGAGGGGGACGTGGGGGGACGTGTTCTTTCTTTTCAGGAGAAAAGAA
>USEE01000087.1 GCA_900553645.1 uncultured Eubacteriales bacterium | reverse complement strand
GCTGTGCGCCAATAGTTATCATTTTTAGCATCTCCTTCGCTCGTGTTGAAAAACTTTATCAGCACTTTCTGAACAGATTGCTGTCTAATATAGTATAAACCCAAATCGTACTTTAAGCAAGAGGTTTTGGCCGCGCATAGGGAGATTTAGCAATATTAAGCGCATTTAATTCTCCTCAATACCGCGCTTTCGCCCTACTTATCATATTGACCGCAATGCGCTTGTCATGATACAATGTGATTAAAGAGTAATACTCTTGCAAAAATATTTTGAGGAGGCAGCACTATGAAACGCGAATTGCTTGCCCTGTTGCTCTGCGCAATACTATGCGCATTCGGAATCGGCGCGCTTGCAGAAGAGGAAACGCCCACGCTTGACATTGCGAATAACTTCGACGCTTCCGACTGGTCGATCGGCGACATAAAGTGGCTGTCGCCGCTTGAAGATTATCCGCTCACGCTTGATCTCGGCGAAGAAGTAATTCTTACCAGTCCCATGAACGACGCGTGGCTCACGCGCAAGATGTTCGTTGCAGACTTGGATTGCGAATGCGACGTTAGCTACATATACGAGTACCAAACCGACGGCGCGCTGTTGTGTCAGATAAAGATTGGCACATCCATCACTGACGATAACGACCTGAAGAACTTAGTCAGCCATGCACAGGCGCTATATGACGCAATCGGCGAAAAGTGTATTGCGGTAGACCCGCAATCCGGTTTTGCCGGAAAAACAGACGCATTTGACCAACTGCTCGCAAACGACAATGAATATCACGCGTTTTACTGGAATGGCAATGAGCAGATAGGCGCGGTTGACGGCAAGGCGGTCGTCGGCATAATGTCGGTCGCATACGACCCTTCCACGGATGAGCCAAAGTTCTTGGTATCGATAGGTATAGCAGCCAAAATGCGCGGCTCTACCTGGCAAAAGGCCGATTAATCACAGGCACTATAAAAAGCGTCCGCACGAACATCGCGCGGACGCTTTCTTGCATCTATTAGAACTTCACAGTCTCGCCGGTAGCCGCGGACTTGTAGATAGCCTCCAGTATCTGGGTTACTACATAAGCCTGCTCGGGCTTGGTGATGAGGGGCTTGGAATCGTCCTTTACGTGATCGATCCACATGCGAGCCTCAACCTCGGCGGGATTATCGGATACGCCCTCAAAGAACGCAGCGCCGCTGGCCTTGAGGTCGGGTATCTCGGTATAGAGCTTGGAGTACTTTTCGCCGTTAATGCGCAGCGCGCCGCCCTCGCCCAGCATATCGGCGCCGCCCTTGGTGCCGCACAGCAGGGTCTTGGCCTCGTTGGCGAGCAGGGTGTTCAGCGCCCAACTAGCCTCCAGGAATATGGTCGCGCCGTTCTTCATCTTGATATAGCCGAAGGCGCTGTCCTCAACGGTGAACTTCTTGGGATCCCAGCTGCCCCAGGCGTTGGCGGCGTTTTCGGTGTCGGCCAGCTTGCGGTAGCTGCTGCCGGTCACGGATTCCGGCTCGTAGTTGTCCATCATCCACAGCGTCAGGTCGAGCGCATGGGTGCCGATGTCGATCAAGGGACCGCCGCCCTGCTCGTACTCGTTCAGGAATACGCCCCAGGTGGGAACCGCGCGGCGACGCACGGCCTGTGCGCGCGCATAGTAGATGTCGCCCAGCTCGCCGGCCTCGCACGCCTTCTTCAGGTACATGCTGTCGGGGCGGAAGCGGCTCTGATAGCCGATGGTCAGCTTCTTGCCGGTGGCCTTGGCCGCGTCCAGCATACGCTTGGCTTCGGCGGAGTTGATGGCCATGGGCTTTTCGCACATTACATGCTTGCCCGCGTTGAGCGCGTCAACGGTGATCTGGCTGTGCTCGCGGTTGGGGGTCAGTACATGCACCACGTCTATGTCGTCGCGGGCGATCAGCTCGTGATAATCGGTGTATACCTTTGCGCCCTCTACGCCGTATTCCTTGGCGGCCTTCTCGGCGCGCTCTACGATGATGTCGCAGAACGCAACCATTTCAACGTCGGCCAGCTTCTTCAGCGAGGGCATGTGCTTGCCGTTGGCTATGCCACCGCAGCCGATGATACCAATGCGTACCTTATCCATATTAAGATACCTCCGTAAGTTATTCTCCCATATATGCCGACGCATGGCGCGGCATTTCACGTACATTTTACTACAAAACTTTCGCATTGACAATGCCTGCGCGCCACAAAAAAGACGTGCGTAGTACGTACTTATGTGGTATCATATAGGCAAATGCTTGGGATTTTTATGTTAGATGATTTTAGGGAGGATACCATGCCTGACCGTCTTAAAAATATTCGCTGCTTCATGCTGGACATGGACGGCACGTTCTATCTGGGCGAAAATATACTGCCGGGATCGCTGGACTTTATAAACCGGCTTAAAGAAACGGGACGCGACTTTCTGTTCCTCACCAACAATTCGTCGCACAACGCCAGGTACTATGTAAAGCGCCTGGGCCGCATGGGACTTGAGGTAGATGAAAAGCACATACTGACCTCTGGCGAGGCGACCGCGGCGATAGTGCTGGACAAGTTTCCGCAAAAGCGTGCGTTCGTGTTGGGCAACGAATTCCTTATGGAGGAGCTGAGCGAAGCGGGCGTGCTGATCGATCAGCGCAATCCCGACTATGTAATCATAGGCTATGACACGACGCTTGACTATGCCAAGATGACGGCGGTATGCGACTTTGTGCGCGCGGGTCTGCCCTACATAGCCACGCATCCCGACTTCAACTGCCCCACCGAGACCGGCTTTGCGCCCGACATCGGCGCGATAATCGCGTTTATAGAGGCGTCTACCGGCCGCCGCCCCGACCTCATCGTAGGCAAGCCCTACGGCGGCATAGTGGACGCGGCGCTAAAGCGCACCGGCCTTGAAAAGAGCCAGCTCGCCATGGTGGGCGACCGGCTGTATACCGACATACGCACGGGGCTGGAGCACGGCATACTGTCCATACTGGTAATGACCGGCGAAACCACGCCCGAAATGCTGAAGGAAAGCGACATACATCCCGATCTGGTATTCGATTCTCTGGGCGGGATGATAAAGTTTATCTAAAGAGCGATTTTAAGGCGCGCGTCGAAAGCTGCCTCAAGCAAAAGCTTCACCGTGTTCAGGCGGTTTAAGGCGCGCTCCGTTTTTAAGGCAGGCTTTCATGCGCACATGCGCTCCCAGCCTTACCCATCCCTAGGCGTTTATTTGCGACGTACTTTTTAAGCGAGGTAGATCAAATGGCCGAAAAAGACCGCACCGCCGCCGGCGTTGTCGCCAGCGACGCGATGATACCGCCCGCCGAGGACGAAAACTTCCGTCGGCGCGAATATCCCACGCTGCCCGTGCCGCCGGTTGGTCATGCGCGGCTATGGGCCGACCGCGGGCGCGGCGTGTACGCGCTCACGTACAACGGCGTGGACATAATCACGATACGCCTGCCCCGCCGCGCGCAGGCACAGCCCAAGTGCCACTCCGACGGCAACATGCAGTCCGAGCCGTTCATACAGCAGTTCACGATAAGCTGCGACGCGATTGCCCGCGCCACGGTCGAGTTCTTCTCGCCCGGCGACATGCTGAACATGCGCGCGCGCCGCGCCGCCGCGGGCGAGGCGATACTGGGCCAGATGGGGCATCCGCTTATATACGGCGCGAACGCGATGTACTTTGCGGACTGGGATCTGCTGGTATCGTGGCACGGACTGGACTTTACGTGGATGAGCAGCTCCATCGTGCGCGAAAAGGGCGGCTGGCACGCGGCGATGGAGATGAAGATCGGCGCGCGGCCGCTGGTGATACTCCTGCGCCCGCGCTACTATGGCCAGCATCTGGGATACCGCCAGCACGAGCCGTGGCGCTTCAAGCCCAACCCCAAGGCCGTGGCGGGCTGGTGCTCATGGGAGGCGTATCACGATGATGTGACCGAGGACGACATACGCGCATCGGCAAAGGCGATTGCACCGCTGAAGCAGTTCGGACTTGAATACATGCAAATCGACGACGGCTTTCAGCAAAAGCTGGTGCCCATGCGCGTGGGCGGTACAGTATGTGAAAGCTGGCTGAACACCAACGAAAAGTTCCCGGGCGGGCATGAGGCGATAGTCTCGGCCATGCGCGCGGGCGGGTTTAAGCCGGGCGTGTGGACAAACGCCACCATAACCAACCGCGAGGGCGCTAAGAGCATGAACTGCTGCGTGCGTAAAGCAGACGGCGAACTGCTAAGCGGCGACTGGATACATTACGTGCTGGACTGCTCGGAGCGGGCGCTTTGGACGCACGTCACGCCCTACTACCGCGCGCTGCGCGAGATGGGCTATGAGTACTTCAAGTCGGACGCGCTGCGCCACCTGATATACGACGGCCAGCAGGAGGCCGTGCGGCTGGGGCTGATCGACAGCGAAACCGCGTCGGCGCGGCAGACCGCCTATATGCGCGCAGCGCGCGAGGGCATAGGCAAGGATGCGTACTACCTGTCGTGCTGGGGCGCGCTGAGCCAGTCGATAGGCATAGCGGACGCGATGCGCATCGGCGGCGATACCGGGCCGAAGTGGTGCAGCTATTCGATGCAGATACGCGAGAGCGCGCGCTGGTACTTTGCCCAGCGCATCATGTTCACACTCGACCCGGACGTGGTGTGCGTGCGCGGCAGGGATGCGTATGTGCGCACGCTGCTTTCGCTGGTATCGCTGATGGGCGGGCTGTACATGATTTCGGACAAGCCCGAGACGTATGACGACACGCATCTTGAGATGATATGCCGCACTCTGCCGCCGCTTACCACCTGCGCGGCCGAGACCGGGCCGGTTGATTACACCACGCCCGCGTGCATATACACGCGCGGCGGCGGCGAGGAGCTGTGCCATGACATCAGCCATATCGACGATTCTGTCGCGCCGTTTTCGTCGCTGTGGGCGTTCCACATGGTGCACGACGGGCGGTCGTGGTGCGTGGTTCAGCGCTGCGCGGTTGTACCGCTGGACGCGATGGTCATATCGGCGGACAAGCTGGGGCTTGACCCGACGCGCGAGTACTATACGTTCAACTTCTGGGCACAGCGCGGTTCACGCGTGGGCGGCCGGGCAATTGCCTTCCCCGAGCTGGCGTTGGGCGAAACCACCGTGTTGGCGCTGACCGACGTAACGTCGGGTATGCCGGTATTGGTGGGCTCGTCGCGCCACGTCAGCATGGACGCAGTAAGCGTACTCGACGCGCGTCAATGTCTGGAAGGGTACTCTTTGCAGCTTGACGGGCCGGAGGGGCTGGAATGCGAGTATGCGATATACGCCGGGCCGCTTCGCGGGCGCATAGTGCGCGCGAAGGGCGCGAGCTTCACACTCACGCGCGATGAGGATCTTTTGAGGCTGCATGTGAAGTTCAGCGTCGGCAAGGCAGAGATCATAATCGGATAAGCTGTATAAAACAATCATCGCAGTAAAGCATATTCGCTTTACTGCGTTTTGTTACTGTTCAGGGCTTTAAGACCTTACCCAAACTACTGGTAAGGCATTTACCCGACTATATCTCAACTTCCATGCCGTCGTAAGCCGCTATGAACTCGCCCGCAAGCGAGCGCTCCAGCACAGCTTTCGTCGGATGCAGCGTGCGCGCCATATGCGTCAGGTATACCGGCGCGCCGTCTTTGAGCACCGGCGGGATGTGCTTGCCCGCGTCCTTATAGCCGAACATCGGATTACGCAGTGTGCGCGTTATTATGCGCACCATTTCTATTGAGTTATGCTCGAATACGCGGAAGTCGCCCGGATTGCCCTCACCTATCGTCGCATCGAATATGGCCGCGTCGAGCTGTTCCTTCCTAAGCGCGTGCCACTCGGCATTGAGCAGCCATGCGCCATCGGTCGCGTAAAACAGCGTGCAGCTGTCGTCGCGCACTATGAAGTGCACGGGCTGTTCGTTGGGGTCTGCTGTTGAGTGGTTGGCGGGCAGCGCGGTTATGCTATGGCCTGCGGCTTCAAACGTTTCGCCGGTGTCGAACGGGATTACCTCCACGCCTTCCGCCTTAACATTTGCCGCCCAGCTTTTATGGATATGTGCGCGCACGGGGGCTATGGCTTTCAGGAAATCTATATTGAAGTGATCGTCGTGCGAGTGGGTATAGATTATGTCGGTAATTGCGCCCGTATCCGCGATGTGCTCCATTGCGTCGGGCGTGCCGTCTATCAGCAGGCGGCCGTTTATAAGCGTGCTGGTG
>USEE01000086.1 GCA_900553645.1 uncultured Eubacteriales bacterium | reverse complement strand
GCGCGGAACTCTTCGCCGCCGCGCACCCAGTCGGCCGCGCCCGTACCCAGGAATTTTATCTTCATAAAGTCGATCCCTTCCGCGCACGCATACATGCGCTTATTTTAATGACGATATTATATTCCGCGCGCGCCCCGCTGTCAAACGCTTATGCGGCCGTTTTTTTAGCTCGCACTACTTTTCTTTTGGATAAAAATCGAATATAATGTAAAGGAACACTATTTGTTTTAAAGGCGGTGAATTCATTGCGCGGCATTGAATCAATGGCGTATCCTCTGCCCGAGGATATACAGGTGCGCGTACACGCGGGCGATTTTAAGGGCGCGCTGGGACTTATCGAAATATATATCCGCGAGGGCATAGCGCCGCTGCTCAATCAGCGGTTGGAGCTGGAGAAGCAGCGCATAGAGCGCATGAGCGCCAACTATCCCTATACGCGGCTTCAGGCAATAAACATGGCCCAGGTCGCAATACCCGAGCTTACCGACGCGGAGTTTGACGAGATGGAACTGCGCGGCGATATACAGTACATGTACATAGACGGCCAGAAGCGCTATTTCGAGAGCTTTTTAAGCTCGCTGTACCGCCTGCGGCCGGACATGGCGCGGCGCGCCGGCACGTTCAAGGGCCCCAAAAACGAGCTGCTGGACGCCGCCCTTGCCGAAATAAAGCAAAATGGCGTTTTGAGCTATCGCATGCATATATGCGCCAGCCTTGAAGTGAACGAAAGCGCGTTTCAGCCGGGCGACTACCGCGTGCATCTGCCGCTGCCCGCGATTTCGGCGCAGCAGTCGGACATACGGTTGATTGCGGCTTCGGACGATCTGAAGTCGGTTTGTGCTGAGGATGCGCCCGTGCGCACGGCGTATTTTGAACGGCATATGGACAGCAATGCGCCGTTCTTTGTGGAATACGAGTACACCAACACAGTCAAATACTTCTCCATGGACATGCCCGCGCCCGCCGAGCCGCTTTACCCGAGCGTACCCGCGCCCGATGCGGACGACTTAGCAGAACTTCCGGGGCACATAATGTTCACGCCGTATCTGCGTGCGTTAGCGGCGGACATATGCAAGGATGAAACCGATCCGCTCAAGAAAGCGCGCTTAATCTACGATTATGTAACGACGCATGTACGCTACTCCTTCATGCGCGAGTACTTCCTACTGCCGCCGATTGCGGAGTATGTAGCGACCGGGCTCAAGGGCGACTGCGGCGTACAGGCGCTGCTGTTCATAACTCTGTGCCGCATATCGGGCATACCGGCGCGCTGGCAGTCGGGTCTGAGCGCGAGCCTTACCGAAGCGGGCAGCCACGACTGGGCGCAGTTCTACGCGCCGGGCTGGGGCTGGCTGTTTGCGGACTGCTCGTTCGGCGGCGGCGCGCTGGCAAACGGCAGCCGCGAGCGCTGGAACTACTACTTCGGCAATCTGGACCCGTTCCGCATGGTAGCGAATTCGCGCTTCCAGGCGCGCATGGAGCCGGAAAAGAAATTCCCGCGCAACGACCCTTACGACAACCAGAGCGGCGAATGCGAGAACGAACGCAAGCGTTTCAGCAGCGATGAAATTAACTGCGAGCGCAAGGTCGTAAAGGCGGAAAAACTCATCTGACGCCGCGCACGCCAAACACAACGTACAATATGCCGCGCATACCGCAGCGCTAAAGCGCTGCGGGCGCGGCTTTAAAAAAACGCTTGTAGGAGATGATACGTTATGAAGCACTACGCCATACCCGACGTGCGCGACGTGCGCATTGAAAAGGGTCTGCTGGGCAACGTAGCCGCCAAGATGATCGACTCGGTTATCCCCTATCAATGGGAAATGCTCAACGACCGCGTGGAGGGCGCCGCGCCCAGCCACTGCGTTATGAACTTCAAAATCGCCGCGGGCGAGGCCGATGGCGAGTACGCCGGATTCGTATTCCAGGATTCCGACCTGGCCAAGTGGTTGGAAGCCGCGGCATACTCGCTTATGGTAAAGCCCAATGCGGAGCTGGAAAAGACGTGCGACGACTTAATCGCATTGATAGGCCGCGCGCAGCAGCCCGACGGCTACCTTAACACCTACTACACCGTAAAGGAGCCGGGCAAGCGCTGGACCAACATGCGCGACAATCACGAATTGTACTGCGCGGGTCACATGATGGAGGCCGCGTGCGCGTACTTCGAGGCCACCGGTAAGCGGCAACTGCTGGACATAATGACGCGCATGGCGTATCACATAGACAGCGTAATAGGCCCGGAGGAGGGCAAGCTGCACGGCTATCCGGGGCATGAGGAGATCGAGCTGGCTCTTGTGCGCATGTACCATGCCACGGGCGACGCGCTTATGCTGAAGCTGGCGCGCTACTTTATAAACCAGCGTGGCACTAAGCCCTACTTCTTTGTCGAGGAAGCAAAGCGCCGCGACAGCAACAACTACTTTGACAAGAACGATTTTAAGCAGCTCTACTGGCAGAGCCACCTGCCCGTGCGCGAGCAGGCCGCGCCCGAGGGTCACTCGGTACGCGCGATGTACCTTGCTACCGGCATGGCGGACGTGGCGCGCGAGACCGGCGACAACACTCTGATCGCCGCGTGCAAGCACCTGTTTGAGAGCACGTCCACGCGCCGCATGTACGTGACCGGCGGCGTAGGCTCCTCCAGCATAGGCGAGGCGTTTACGTTCGACTACGACCTGCCCAACGATCTGGCCTATGCCGAGACGTGTGCGTCGATTGCGCTGTGCTTCTTCATGCGCGCCATGCTGCAGCTCGAGCCGGACGGCCGCTATGCCGACGTCATGGAGCGCGCGCTGTACAACACCTGCCTTGCGGGCATGTCGCTGGATGGGCGCAACTTCTTCTATGTCAACCCGCTCGAGGTCGATCCCGAGGCCAGCCACAAGGACAAGCGCAAGGAGCACGTACTGCCGGTGCGCCCGCAGTGGTTCGGCTGCGCATGCTGCCCGCCCAATCTGGCGCGCCTCACCACGTCGCTGGCCAAGTACATGTTTACGCTGGGCGAGAATGAGATTTACATGAATCTGTACGCTCAGGCCGAGGCCGATCTGAAGCTGGGCGACAAGCATGTAACGCTCAAGTGCGGCACCGACTACCCCGTCTCTGGCGAGATCGTGCTGCACCCCGGCGCGGGCAAGTACGCGTTGTGCCTACGCATACCCGGCTGGGCAAAGACCTACTCGATTAAGCTGAACGGCGAAAGCATCTATGCAGCCGTCGAGCACGGTTATGCCCGCATAGAGCGCGAATTCAAGGACGGCGACGTAATCGCACTCAGCCTGCCCATGCAGCCGCGCCGCGTATATGCCAACCCGCATGTGCGCGCCGACATCGGCAAGGTCGCGATAATGCGCGGGCCGGTCGTATACTGCCTTGAGCAGGTGGACAACGGCGCATTGGTTGAGGCACTGTGCCTTGCGCGCAATGCCGAGCTGAGCGAGGCTGCACAGCCCGACAAGCTGGGCGGCATAATCGAGATTCACGCCGCCGGCAAGCGCCTTGTAAGCAGCAGCGATGCGCTGTACAGTGACGAAGCGCCCGCGCTTGAGGACGCAGAGCTGACGTTCATACCCTACTATACATGGGCCAACCGCGGCGAGAATGAGATGACTGTGTTCGTAAGGGAGATCTGAAATATATAAAGCAAAGCCGTAACAACTGCTTGGATTGCGGTTGTCACGGCTTTTTGCGTTTTAAGTAAGTCTGTAATTGTATAGCGGTATACCGTTGCTGGCATATAGACTGCCTTTATTCCTCCACCTGGCTCTGCGTGCGCTGCTGTGCGGGCATCCAATTCGTGTGCTCGCCCGGCTTGTATATGCGCGATTTGTGCTCCATCGCGTTTACCCTATTCAGCCGCTTTTTCAGCAGTTCCTCGCGCCTGTGCGCCTGCATACATGCCTTTTCGGCCTCCTGCGGCGCAAACGGCGGCACTCCCCCATCGCGCGCGAAGTCGATAAAGAACATCATTATCTGCGTTCGGTGCTTTTCGTACATCTCCATGCTCTCGAACAGCTCTTTATACGGCTCATACATTGCCTTGCGCATCTTGAACACGCGCGTAGGCGCCATCGCCTCATATGAATTGGCCAGACTGCCCTTGCGCTTTATGTAGTAATATATCGGCGTGTCCAGCGTGCACGCCGTGCTCATGCGCGCATAGTAATCCATGTTGAACAGGAAGTCCTCGCACCATTTCAGTTCGGTGCAGCAGCGTATGTCGTGCTCTATTATCAGATCGCGGCGGTAGAGCTTGTTCCACATAACGCCGTAATAGAAGTTGAGCGGGCTGTCCATCAGCCTGCGCGCAAACTCCTTCTGCGTCAGCACCTCGTTGCCGGGCAGGTTGGTGCTGGCGATCATGCGCTTACCCACCACGCGGAAGAACTCGGCGATTATCAGATCGCAGCCGGTGCTTTCGGCGCGCTCGACCATCTGCCGCGTGCCGTCGGCGGCGAGGTAGTCGTCGCTGTCCGCGAATTGCAGGTACTTGCCCCGCGCGCACTCTATGCCCACGTTGCGGCTGGCCGACACGCCGCTGTTGGGCTTATCGATGATCTTTATGCGCTCGTCGCCCGCGGCCAGCGCACGGCATACGCTAAGGCTGTCGTCCTTACTGCCGTCGTTCACCAGTATGATCTCTATATTGCGATAGGTCTGTTCGCTTATACTCTTTACACAGGCGTGAAGCGTATTTTCGGCGTTGTATACCGGCACTATCACGCTGACCAGCGGCGTATCCATATTTAGATATATCCCCTCATACATAAGCGTAGTCCGCACGGCGGTGCAAAAAAGATATACCTGCATTATATCAGATTGACGTTATAAGTCAAGCGCGCTCCGCGCCGGTTTTTCAGGCTTTTTTGTATTCAAACAGGCCCATAACCCGACTTAACATCGGATTATGGGCTAGCTTATTTATTTATGCAAGGTTAAAGTATACGTTCTTTGAAAGGCAGTAAGTCCGGAGGACTTTGTTCAGGCAGCGTGCCAAGGCAGTTCAGGCCGCCCAGTCCTTACCATACGCCCATCCACCCCGCCTTATCAGCGATGTATCTTGAGCGTATACGCCGCCTGCTTAGGCAGGTTCTCAGGCAGGTTAAACACGGTGCAGTCCTCCTCGGCGAACCACTGCACCTCGCCCGCGCCCAGCAGCTCAACATGCGCGTTCTCCTCCAGCATAAGGCCCTTGACCTCATAGCTGGCGGGCATGTCGGGGCGCAGCGCTATCGCGTACAGCGCGTCCCTGGTCTTGGTCATGCACACCGAGCAGCCGTCCGCGTCCTTGTATTCCAACGTGGAATGCGGGCGCGTGCCGTATATTGCCTCGCCGTTGACCGAAAGCCATTCGCCGGTTTCCATAAGGGGCTTGGCCTGCTCGTAAGGTATTGTGCCGTCGGCGCGCGGGCCGATGTTGAGCAGCAGGTTGCCGCCGCGGCTTACTATGCGCACCAGCATATCGATAATCTGCGCGCCGTTTAGGTAATCCGAGCCGCACTCGGTGCGGTTAAAGCCGAAGCTGCGGCCTATGCCGCGCGTGCACTCCCACTTGACGGGCTGCTGAGAATCGAACACCTGATACTCGGGCGTAATGAAGTCATAGTGCGTGGTGGTGTTGCCCGCAAGCCCGGCCGCGCCGCGGCGTTCGACCTCCTGCCACTCTTCCTCGGTTTTGGGCACCTTGCGCTGGTTCCATCTGTCGTCGATAACGCCGTCCTCGACGGTGTTATAGTAGTGCGCGAACAGCTCGTTCAGATTGTAGCCATACGGGAACGCGATGTCGTTCCACAGCACGGACGGATGGTACTTGTCGATCAGTTCGTACAGGTGCTTGACGGAATATTCTACATATTCTTTAGGCATATCCTGATGCTTCAGGAATCCGCGCGGGCTGTCGATGGGACAGTCGGTCTTGAACGTCCAATCGTATACGCCCGAGTAGTACAGGCCCATCTTCATGCCGCGCGCGCGCACGGCCTCGGTCAGCTCGCCCACGAAGTCGCGCTTGGAGTAATAGCCCGGTATTATCGGGTTAGGCGTGTCGGTGGGCCAGAGCGTATAGCCGTCGTGGTGCTTTGTGACCAGCACGCAGTAGCGCGCGCCCGCCTGCTCCATAAGCTTTGCCCAGTCATCCACGTTCAGGTTTGCGTTCTGCTCCTCGAAATCCTTCTGGAAATCAAAGTAGCTCTTGTCGCCGTAATGCTTTTTATGGAACGC
>USEE01000085.1 GCA_900553645.1 uncultured Eubacteriales bacterium | reverse complement strand
GAAGGCGCGCGCATTGTTCAAACGCCAAAACCAACAAAAAAACCACCGATTAAAATCGGTGGCGATTGGCAGGGGAGACGCGACTCGAACACGCAACACGTGGTTTTGGAGACCACTGCTCTACCAATTGAACTACTCCCCTAAGTAAGACGTTCGCACGGAACGAATACAATTATAGCAAAAATCACGGCTTTTGTCAATATCTAAATCGCACATTTTGCAAATTTTATCCGCTGTTGCCGAAATTTTTGAAATGTCTCGGCAGTAGTTAACGCAAACCGCAGCGCCATTACCCACATGCGGTGTTGACGCTGCGGTTTGCAGATTGCCTTAACAACCTGAAATTGCTTTATTCCGGCTGTTTATCGACCAGCGCCCGGAACACCGCGTCCCTGTCGAACTCGCCGCTGGCAAAGCCCGGAATCTCTTTCAGCGCCTTGCATATGCTCACACTGAATCGGGTCAGCATCGCGCGCCGCTCCGTGTCGGTATACGTGCATTCGCCGGTCACTATCAGCGTCGCAATGCCATGTACTACCAGCCACAGATCGCCAAAGTAGCAGTCCGCGTCGCGCTCGTTCATATTATATATGCGCATTATGCTGTCGCGGGCGAGCGCGCGCACATGCTCCATCGCGGCCATTGCGTTGGACGGCCCGACGCGCGTCAGGTATAGCAGCCGGTACAGCTCCGGCTCGTCCAGCGCAAACTGAATGTAATTTACGCCCAGCCCGAAAAAAGGTATCGCTGTATTAAGCCCGTCGGTCACGTACCGGCGCAGTATGGCCTCGGCGGTGTTTGCAATTTCCTGTTTCAGTTCCTCCATCGTCGCAAAGTAGGTGAATATCGGACGCGTGGACGTGCCCAGATGCGCGGCTATCTCGCGCGCCGATACCGCGCCGATGCCGCTTTCGCGCGTTACGTCTACGGCGGCGGCTATTATTTCTTCTCGCTTAAATTTAGGCTTGGGAGGCATTTTATGAACTCACGGCTTTCTTAAATTAAGTAGGCATGTACCGCAACGTCTGTTGCAGCACCGGATTAATTATAACCGACGCGTACGCAGATGTCAAGCCAGCCGCCGGGCACAGGGCAGGGGAGCATATAAAAATCACCTCCGCGACGCTTTATTGCCGCAGAGGTGATAATCGAACATAAGCTTTAGTTGCCGCATTCCACGCTGATTTCGTTGAACAGTTCCAGCACGTCCTCGACGCGCGTAGCGGCCTTTTCCGCGCCCTTGCGGTCAAGCACGATGTGCCCCTGATGCATCATTATCATGCGGTCGCCGTACTCCACTGCGTGGCGCAGGTTGTGCGTTACCATCAGCGTGGTCAGATGCTTTTCGCGCACGACGCGCGCGGTCAGCTCCATTACAATCTCGGCTGTCTTGGGGTCCAGCGCCGCCGTGTGCTCGTCCAGTATAAGGAAGTCGATCGGGTTCATTGTGGCCATAAGCAGCGCCAGCGTCTGCCGCTGTCCGCCCGACAGCGAACCCACGGTCACGCCCAGCTTGTCCTCAAGCCCCAGTCCCAGCTCCTCCAGCATGGCGCGGTAAGCGTCCGTGCGGCGCTTGTTTATGCCACGCCCAAGGCCGTAGCGCTTGCCCTTGTTGTCGGCCATGGCCAGGTTTTCAAGTATTGTCATGCTGGGGCAGGTGCCCATCGCGGGGTTCTGGTATACGCGCCCCATGCGTTCGTAGCGGCGGAACTCGCGCATTTTGGTTATGTCATTGCCGTCCATGAATATCTTTCCGCCCTCGACCGGTATGGAGCCGCATACTATGTTCAGCATACTGGTCTTGCCCGAACCGTTGCTGCCCACGACCGATACGAAGCTGCCGTCCGCTACGGTCAGCGAAAAGTCGCGGAAAAGCACGGTCTCCTGCACCGTACCGGGGTTGTATACCTTTGTAATGTTTTTAAGCTCAAGCATTTATGCGCACCTTCTTCCGGCGGGTATGCGACGCGACCAGTATCAGCAGGAACAGCACAGCGGTAATCAGCTTCATATCGGACGCCTCCATGCCCATCGATATGGCGATGGACACGCACGCCTTGTAGAGTATCGAGCCGATTATTACCATCGTAGTGCTCTTCATAAACGACGCGTGTTTGAAAATATTCGTGCCTATGATCACCGACGCAAGGCCGATAACCATCGTGCCGGTGCCCATCGATATGTCGAAGAAGCGCTGCTGCTGGCACATGACCGCGCCCGCGAGCGCAACCAGCGCATTCGCAATAATCAGACCAAGGATTTTGACCGTGCCCTGGTCGCGGCTGAGCGTTGTGACGACGGACGGGTTGTCGCCCGCCGCGCGCAGCAGGAAGCCCGCCTTGGTCTTTAAGAACCAGTCGAGCGCGAGCTTGGCTATTACCACTATTATAAGGCAGATAACAAGCGTGGAGTAGGGGCGCACGGCGTCGGGCAGCGCGCTTAGAAAGTCATTCTTGAACAGCGTGTCGCCCGAAAACAGCGGCAGGTTGGCCTTACCCGCGATGCGCAGGTTGATAGAGTACAGGCCCGTCATTGTGATTATGCCGCTTAGCAGATCGCGCACCTTGCACTTTACGTGTATAAGGCCGGTGATGAGTCCCGCCAGCGCTCCGGCGAATATGCTTATTATCAGCGTAAGCCAGGGGGCCATGCCGTTTACCGTCAATACTGCGGATACCGCCGCTCCGAGAGGAAAGGAGCTGTCTACGGTAAGATCCGGAAAGTCAAGTATGCGATACGTTATCAGCAGCCCCAAAGCAAGCACGCCGTATATAAGGCCCTGCTCGAGCACGCCGGTTATCATGCCGATGGTCATCGATTCTACCGCCCTTCAAAGTTTTTACGCAAGGTGTCAATAGCGCCTTAAAGCGTTAAGCCCGTTGTGAAAGCGGGCTTAACGTTCAAGACATTGTATTATATATTAGGAAGTTATTCCGCAGCCTCGGCGGTTACGTCGATCGCGCGCTCGCTCAATTCCGCCGGAACCTCCAGACCGTAATCGGCCAGCGCGGCGGGATTCACGTACAGGTAGGAGTTGGTGATGATCTCGTAGGGGATGGTCGCGGGATCTTCGCCATTCAGTACGCGGGCAGCCATGCGGCCGGTCTGACGACCCAGTTCAACGTACTCGATGCCCTCGCTGGCCACGCAGCCGTTTATTACCTGCTCGATCTCACTGCCGTACACGGGCTTGCCGGCTTCCTTGGACTTTTCCAGCACCACTGCCAGGTAGCTGACAACGGTGTTGTCGGTCAGGTTGGTGGTGCAGTCTACCTGGGGCAGCAGCGAATCCAGCGCCATGGGCAGGTCGGCGCCCGTGGATATGCCCTGATCGATTATCTCAAAGCCGTATTGGGGAGCCAGCTCCTTGTAGGTAGCCAGCGTGGAGTCGCTGTTGGTTTCGCTGGTGGTGTGCAGTATGCCTATCTTGGTTGCGTCGGGCTGCATCGCGCGTATCAGCTTGAGCTGTGCCTCAACGGGCAGCTGGTCGGACGTGCCGGTTATAGCGCCGGGGTTGGTGCCGTCCGCGCCCGCAAGCTGCGCGGCTACCGGATCGGAAACGGCGGTGTAGATTACCGGAATCTTGCCTTCGGCGGCGTTGAACGCGGCGGCCGCGGCGGGGGTGGCTATCGCGCAGATCATGTCGCAGGATTCGGCGAACGTGGACGCGATCAGCGCGGTGGTGCTGGTGTCGGCCTGAGCGTTCTGATACTCGAATTCGACGTTCTCGCCCTCGACGAATCCGGCCTCGGCCAGTCCTTCAATAAAGCCCTCGCGGCAGTTGTCCAGCGAGCCGTGCTCGGCGAACTGTATAATGCCTATCTTGTAAACCTTGCCCTCGTCTGCACACGCGATGGAGGTCAGTGCAAAGGTGGTAACGAGCGCCAGTATAACGGCCACGATCTTCTTAACAACGTTCTTCATAATAAAACCCTTCCTCTCATAAAAGTCGATTAAAGTTGGAATAAAAAAACGCCTCAGTCGTAATCGACTGAGGCGGTATTCCCGCGGTGCCACTCAGATTCGCCTATCAAAAATAAGGCGCACTCATATCGCATACCAACATATGCGCCGCGCTGATAACGGATGCGGCTCCCGTCCCGGCCTAATGAACAGTCTAATCGAGACTATCCTTCGCCCAAGCCCTCTGAAGTCCATTCGTCCCCGCCGCATGTACCGCCGTCCCACTATCGGCAGCTCCCTTTGCCATACTTAACGAGGAGTACTACTCTTCATCAATGGTTTATGTCGTTTGGATTGCGCATATGATACACCCATCAAGTGCAGTTTGTCAATAGGGAAATTGCAATTTCCTCAAAAAAATTTCGCCCGCAGCGTTTGACGGCTAATAAATGCTATTATACAGAAAAAGTGCGGGTTACACTGCGAAATTTGACGGCGGGCGGGTATAAGCGGTACTAACTTAACATCCGTGTGGTAAAATCAAGCCACTATGGATGGCTGACGAAAGCGCATCCAAATTTTGCGGAGGTTTAAGATGGCTTTTTTGACTGAAGAAGACCGTAAGTACCGCACGCCGGAGGACATCTGCGCGCATGTGGGCGACGATTACGCCCGATTTGACGGCGCGATAATCCCGCCGATATTCCAGAATTCCCTCTTTGTTAAGCCCACCGAGGTTAACGGCGTGACACAGACTGATTACGCCTACACCCGCGTATGCAATCCCACCACCGAGGTGGCCGAGCGCAAGATCGCCGCGCTGGAGGGCGGCGACGGCGCGCTGTGCTTCTCCTCGGGCATGGGCGCTATCAGCAGCGCAATCATGCATTGCGTGCGCGCGAATTGCCATGTGATACTGCTGGACACTGCCTATGGCTGCACGCTGGAGTTCATTAAGGAATACCTGCATGAGCGCTTCAATATCGAATATACTCTGGTCAACGGCGGCTCGGTAGACGAGATTCGCGCCGCGATACGCCCCAACACGCGCCTGATCTATCTGGAAAGCCCGTCCAGCCTGGTGTTCCGTATGCAGGATCTGGATGCGGTTGCGGCTCTGGCAAAGGAACACGGCATAATGACCGTGATCGACAACACCTATGCCACGCCCTTGCATCAGCAGCCCCTCAAGCACGGCATAGACATAGTGTGCCATACCGCGTCCAAGTATATGGGCGGCCACAGCGATCTGGTTGCGGGCGCGTTGATTGCGCGTCGTGAAATCATCGAGAGCATTCAGAAGTACGAGCGCGCGCTGCTAGGCAGCAACATGGACCCGCATCAGTCCTGGCTGCTTACCCGCGGCCTGCGCACTCTGCCCGTGCGCCTGAAGCGCCACGGCGAGAGCGCGATGAAGGTTGCGCGCTTCCTCGAAAACAATCCCAAGGTGGAAAAGGTGTTCTATCCCGGCTCCGATACCTATGAGCAGAAGGAGCTGTTCGATAAGTACCTGACCGGCACCAACGGCCTGATGAGCTTCGTGCCCAAGGGAACCGAGGAGCAGGTAAAGAAGTTCACCCAGTCGCTGCACTTCTTCCAGAACGGCTGCAGCTGGGGCGGCTTCGAGAGCCTGTGCGTGCTGCTGGGCAACAACGACGAGGCGCGCAAGGCCGGTCAGCCCGACAATCTGGTGCGCATACACGTGGGTCTGGAAGATCCCGATACGCTTATCGCCGACCTTCAGCAGGCGCTCGATAAGATGTCTGACTAATCAAGTTTAATCCAAATACAGGCATAAATACGGCGGTGGCCGCGCTCAAATGCGAGCGTGGCCGCCGCTTTTTTGCATGTAAAATCGCCATGACGATAATAGGACAAAAACCCAGAAATGTCTTAATTTGCTACACACGTGCGTCTGTGCCCATACTTTTTTTATACAAACGCTAGTATACTGTGTAACTGCAAAGGAGATCAAGTGTGAATCGACTTGCCAGGGGGTGTGTTGGATGTGCTGCGTAAATTATATACTGGTATCTGACAGCGGCGGCTTTACGCATCGACCCTGATAAAGTAATGATTCGCAAACCGCAAAGGAGGCTTTTACACATGCGTTTTTCCAAGGCAGTGGTGAAATGCCGCATCCCGATACTGATCATCGCCATAGCGCTGCTGATTCCGTCCGTGCTTGGCATGGCCGGTACGCGCATTAACTACGACATGCTGGATTACCTGCCCGCCGACATGGACACGGTTATCGGCCAGAACGAGCTGATGGAGGACTTCGGCAAGGGCGCGTTTTCCATGCTGGTCATTGAAAACATGCCTGAAAAGGACGTTGCCGAGCTTGAACAGAAGATAAAGCAGGTCGATCATGTGGACAGCGTGGTCTGGTACGATTCCATCGCCGACCTGTCCGTGCCGATGCAGCTTCTGCCCGCAAAGATATAC
>USEE01000084.1 GCA_900553645.1 uncultured Eubacteriales bacterium | reverse complement strand
GTCGTTGTAGGTTACTTCAGTAACCTGCGCCTCCAATATGCGCGGGAACAGAAATGCGTTGAGCAGCAGCGTGATAATCATTGTAATTATGCAATAATATATCAGCGGCTTTCTGTTGCGGTTGTTATTTTCTACCTTCAAAGTCCTTCCCCCTTTTGCTTACCAATTTCAGGCTGTTAAATGCCTGCTATCGGGAATTAGTATTGAAAATTCTTGCGGAACTCAGACACGGCCTTGGACACGCGCAGTATCGTGTACAGATCGAGCAGACCATCAACCACATACGATATGCCTATCACCATGAACACGGCGGTCGTGCCCTCGAACGGATTGCTCATTATCATGATTGCCAGCACCACGCCCAGCACAGCGCCCAGCATACTTACCCACCACTTGCCGTAGCCCATGCGCTTTATGTCGATCGCGAGCTGTGCCTTGAGCACGCTGGCTATCAGCAGCGATATGCCCAGCACGACCGGTATCGCAACCATTATCGCGCCCGGATGGCACAGAAGCAGTATGCCGACTACCAACTGTACAATGCCCATTATCAGGTCAAAGCGGAACATATATCCCAGATCGATCTTAGAAAAGTATTCCACGATCTTGACCAGGCCGCATAATGTCAGCGTTATACCGAACATGATGCACACGGCAATCGACGTAATTTGCGGGAAGAACAGCATTATCAGACCCAGCACGATGCTGATCGCCGCCGAGCCTATCATAGTATTGCGGATATTTTTAAGGTTCATACAGAATACCTCCTTGTCTCCACTTGGTTTCAAGATATTATACACTATATCCGCTCCCAATAAAATACACAAAAACGAAGATTTGCCTAAAATTGCGACACGCAATGTAACTTGTCGCATTGTGATGTTTGGCTTGCGCATAAAGTCAGTGCGCTGTATAATCTTTTTCAGACACGCGGCGCTTTTGCCGCACGAAAGCGAGGCTGTTTATAATGGCTGTAATAACGGTAATCGGCTCGGGCATGATGGGCTCGGCTATAATATTCCCGGCGGCGGATAACGGCAATTCCATCCGCGTAGTAGGCACGCCGCTCGACCGCGAAATCATCGATCATGCGCGCGCGACCGGAAAGCATCTAACGCTAAAGCGCAATATGCCCGCTGGCATAACCTACTATCAATTTGAAGAGCTGGACGAGGCGCTCAGCGGCACGGAGCTTATCGTAAGCGGCGTGTCGTCGTTTGGCGTGGACTGGTTTATGGAAAACGTGATACCGCGCATACCCGACGGTATGCCGGTGCTCTCGGTGACGAAGGGCATGATGAACGCGGGCAAGGGCGAACTTATCTCCTACCCCGAGATGTACCTTGCGCGAACCCGCCGCATACCGTTCATGGCGGTGGGCGGCCCCTGCACCAGCTATGAGCTGGCCGATCATGATTTTACCGAAGTTACATTCTGCGGCGAGGATATGGATTTGCTCAGGTGGGTGCGCGGACTGTTTGAAACCGACTATTATCATGTGAGCCTGTCCACCGACATACGCGGCGTGGAATGCGCGGTCGCGATGAAGAACGCTTACGCGCTGGGCGTATCGCTGGCGATAGGCATGTCGTATGCGCGCGAGGGGGGCGAGAAAGAGCATTACAATTCTCAGGCGGCGCTATTTGGTCAGGCTGTGCGCGAGATGACGCGGCTGTTAAAGGTATGCGGCGGCGACGAAAGCAATCTGGCGCTGGGCGTGGGTGATCTTTACGTGACCGTGTTCGGCGGGCGCACGCGCAGGATAGGAATACTGCTGGGTGAGGGCATGGACTTCGACTCGGCCATGAAGGAACTAAGCGGCGTTACGTTGGAATCGATAGTAATATCCGCGCGCACTGCAAGGGCCATACGTGAGCGCATCGCCGACGGGCGTGCGAAGGCTGAGGACTATCCGCTGCTCATGCACATTGACGAGCTTATAAGCAGCAGTGCGCATGTAAACGTGCCGTGGGACAGATTTGAGAGCGAGTTTATACGCTAAAATCGCATCGTCTGCGCATTGAATTTCGGTCAACATATCGTAGCATGGCCGTATTTGCATTCCGCACGCAAAACAGCATTATTGACTTTAGGTCAACAATGTATGTCGCCACTAAAAACGGCCGGGGCAGGAGCACTTATCGCCCTGTCCCGGCCGTATTATCGTCGCTTACGCCTTGGCGTAACGCTTTACTATGTTAACCAGTATTTCGGTGCACTTCTCCATGCCCTCGACGGTCACATGCTCGTAAGGCCCGTGCGCCGCGTAGCCGCCCGTACCCAGATTGGGGCACGGCAGACCCATGTACGACAGGCGCGCGCCGTCGGTGCCGCCGCGAATCGGCTCGACGATGGGTTCCAGACCCGCCTCGCGAATGGCTTCCTTGGCGTAATCGACCACCTGTATGCAGGGGCGTATCATCTCTATCATGTTGCGGTACTGCTCGCGTATGGTAAGCTCTACCGTGCCCTCGCCGTACTTTTCGTTAATCAGCTTCTGGATGTGGCGCAGGGTTTCGAGGCGCGCGTCGAACATCGCGGCCGAGTGATCGCGCACTATGTACTCCAGCGCGGCCTTTTCCACATTGCCGCTCATCGAGCACAGGTGGAAGAAGCCCTCGTACCCCTCGGTATCGCGCGGAGTATCGCCCGACGGCAGCATCGCGTTGATCTCCATCGCAACCAGCGAGGCGTTAATCATGGTGTTCTTGGACGAACCCGGATGGACGTTAAAGCCATGCACGGTAAAGTCGGCCGACGCGGCGTTGAAGTTCTCGTAATCGATGCCGCCCTCCTCGCCGCCGTCCACGGTGTAGGCGAAGTCGCAGCCAAAGCCCTTAACGTCGAAGCCGTCCGCGCCCGCGCCTATCTCCTCATCGGGAGTAAAGCCCACGGCGATGCGGCCATGCGGAATGCCGCTTTTAATCACCTGCTCCAGCATTGTCATTATCTCTGCCACGCCCGCCTTGTCGTCGCCGCCCAGCAGCGTGGTGCCGTCGGCGGTTATCAGCGTGCGGCCTTTGAGCTTGGCCATGCTCGGGAAGTCGGCCACGCGGATGGTGCGGCCCTTCAGCTCCACGTCGCCGCCGTCGTAATTTTCATGCACGACCGGGTTTACGTTTTCGCCGCAGAAGTCGGGCGCGGTATCCATATGCGCGATGAAGCCCACGTTGGGCGCGCCTTCACAGCCCGGCGTGGCGGGCAGATAGCCGTATACGTATGCCTGCTCATCGCAGACAACGCCCTCCAGCCCCATTTCCTTCAGTTCGCTTTCCAGCATATGCGCGAGGTCGAACTCGCGCGCCGCGGAGGGTATCGTGCCCTCGTTGTCCGGGTCGCTGGTCGTATATACCTTTACATACCGCAGAAATCTCTCTGTTAAGCTCATGTCATTCACCTTTCCTGCGCACAGGCGCTTGCATTTTCACATACCATTTTAGCACTTAGCGCGAAATATTACAACATCGCCAGCGCGTCATATAACTTCCAGATATTCGCGCGAAGGCAGGCTGGGGCGCGCCGTCTGGGGCGCGTCCTGATACCAGAACGCGACGGACGACATATCGTCCTGAAGCGGCAGATAGCGCCCGCCCGCGCGCCAGCCCAGCGCCTGTATGGTCACGCGCAGGTCGGTCTCAAAGCGCACCGGGTCGGTTATGTGCCAGCGGTACATGCCAAAGCGCATCTGGCTGGAGTACAGGCGGTCGGGTTCGATCACCTGATGCAGTCCGGAATACGGCGTGGTAAATGTGCGGTAGGTCGCGTGGCCTATTGGGTCTTCAAAGTTATAGGAGCCGCCTATGTAATCCTCCGTGCCCGTGCCGCAGATCGTAGGATACTGCGTATCGCCGTCCATGAAGAATTTTATTTCGCCCTCGCCCCACCAGCCGGTGTTGTTCACGCCCCACGCGAGGTAGGTGCCGACGTACTGGCCGCGACCCTTCACGCCGTCGAGTATTACGTAATCCTGCTTGTACGGCAAGGGATTGACGCGGCCAAAGCGCGCGTGGAAGTAGGCCATATCGTCCGGCTGCTTGCCCAGCTCGTAATTTATCTGATAGTATATGGTCATGGGCTTTTCGTCGATGTTTTCCATTGTGATAAGGCATTCGCGCCTAAACGGCATGGGCCAGTAGCAGTTGAAGCCCGAGCCGGGGTTCACGCATACGGCCAGCGAGCTTAGCTGAGCATACCTTCCCCAGCCCATGCAGAAGAAGTCGCCCACCGGGCATTCGACCGAGGGCACATCGCTGCCGTCCCAGTATATGCGCAGTATGCAGTTGCGCCACGTCGCGGCGAACGTCATCCACATCTGGGTGATCTTGCCCTCGCCCAGTATGTGCGCCAGTTCCAGCGTTTCGCCCGGCTGCGCTATCAGGTACGGGTTTACCTTCCAACCGGTACCCAGATCGCGCGCGGCGTTGCGGGCGCTGCCCATCTCAAGCGGCGTCGCGCCGCCGCGGCCGGGTTCGCCCGTGCGGTTTTCGGGGGATATGGAGCGGGTTACGGCCTGTTTCATACTGAATATGTCCTGCATATGCAATATCCTCCTTATTTATGTCTTAGAGTGTGTCTCAAGCGGGACAATCCGCAAGTTCGAGTGGATTTTTCGTCAGTTCAAGGAATAAATCCGAAGGCTTAGCAGCGCTAAGTCGAGCCTTGTGACGCAGAAATGGCGCAGCGACGCCCGAAATTGCGTACTCCGGAATTTTTGAGACACACTCTAGTCGATTTTTGATCGCATATAAGGCGCTATGCCTTAAATTGCCCATCACCGTTTATCATCCGGCTTGCCTTCGGGCAGGCGTTTGCCGCACGACGGGCAGTACGCAAATCCCTGTTCAACGCGTGTGCCGCAGTACGGGCAGTACGACTGTGCCGCCGTGCCGGACTGAGCGGGCGCGGATGTGGGCGATTGCCAGTTCTGGGTGGACTGCGCCTGACCGCCATAGTACTGATTGAGCGGATCGGGTTCTTCGCCATCGTCGGTTATGTCGTATTCGGAAAAGCGGTTCTTGCGCGTCGCGCCGATTATCTCGGCGATGGACGCGCCCAGTACTATCAGGCCCATAATTATCGGCATGAATGCGAATTCGCCAAAGCCGTCACTCACCTGCATCGCTATTCCGAAGAACGCCATCGACATCACTATACCCACTATTCCGCTGGTCAGCGACGACGCACGGCCGCGCTTTATGCTTTTCATACGATCACCTCTTGACTTGAGTATATCGTTTATTCGTGCAAAGCGCAACAGGTTTCAGCGGAGTTGTCGCGTTTTATGGCTGAACCATGCAAATCGCGCTTCATGCGCTGCGGATTTATCATTATGGACAGCATAGACAGCAAAAGGCAGGGCGATTCTTCATTCGGAAACGCCCTGCTCATTATGACTTTTCGTTACGGCTCCTTATCAAACAGCGTGCAGCCCGTCGAGCGGAAGTATTCCATGCGTTCGCGCACAGCCGATTCATCCACCTTATAGTAGTCGGCCAGGCATTTGGCGCACATGAATTCCGTCGCGCCGCGATTAATCAGCTTCTTTGTCACAGCCACTTCGTCGCGGGTCAGCCTTGTGCCGCACTGTTTGCAATTAAAGGCCGTCAGATCGCGTCCGGCCATTGACTTACGCCTTTACGATCTTGGCGATGTAGAGTGCGCAGTCGTGGCCGTTCACGGCGGGGTTGAAGTAATCGCGCTTTACGCCGATGTTCTCGCCGGTGAAGGCATCGGTCAGCTCAAAGCCATAGCCGCTGCCATAGGGCAGACCCGCGTTTGCGAATGTAAAGCACACATCGCCCGCCTTTTCGCCCAGGTTGAAATAGCCTATGGCAAACTCATTATCGGACATATGCTTTATAAAGGTCAGCGCGGTGTTGTCCTCGTTGGCCCACCAGTCGTTGGAGCCGTACTGCGCCTTGCCCTGGAACACCTGATACGGAGCGCGGCTCTCGATATCCTGGTTAATGCGGATGAGGTTCTTGTTGAGCACCAGCTTTTTGCAGTAGTCGTTCATATTGCGTATATCGCCGCCCAGCATCAGCGGCGCGCTGAACAGCGCCCACAGCGCGAACTGGGTCTTATAATCGGTATCGCCGCACGCATTGCCGAACGCCACATTGCCGTTGCCGTACATGCCGACGGTCAGCATGTCGATGTCGTTGTAGCAGAAGTTGCCGCTCATGGCGAAGTTCGGAATCTGGCTGCGCAGTATGTTGGTGAAGCTGACGAAGTTATCCTGAATGTCGCCGGTGGAGCGATACATATGCACGCCTATGGAGCGCATCCAGTTCCACGGATCTTCCTTGCCCCAGTTGCACGCGGAGAACAGTATCTCGCGGCCGGTCGCCTTAAGCGCCATGGACATGGTGGCATAGCGGGTCTTGCAGTCGGCGTGCTC
>USEE01000083.1 GCA_900553645.1 uncultured Eubacteriales bacterium | reverse complement strand
GGCGGGCTGCGACGTGCTGTGCGAAAAGCCCATGTCCGTGACGCTTGAGCAGGCGGTCGAAATGGCGCGCGCTCAGGTGCGCACCGGCAAGATACTGACCATCGGCTTCCAGCCGCGCTACGATCCCAACATGCGCATGGTAAAGGACATTGTGCGCTCGGGCGAGCTGGGGCATATATATTACATACAGACCGGCGGCGGCCGTCGCCGCGGCATACCCGGCCCCACATTCCTGCAGAAGGATACCGCGGGCGTGGGCTGTCTGGCCGATATAGGCTGCTATGGTCTGGATATGGCGCTCAACTCCATCGGCTATCGCAAGCCCGTCACCGTGTCGGCGTATTCCGCAGACTACTTCGGCAAAAACCCCAAGTATTGCAAGAACTCCGACATATTCTCGGTTGACGATTTCGCCGTGGCGCTCATCCGCTTTGAGGACGGTCTGGTCATGGACTTCCGCATGGCGTGGGCGATGCATATGGATACAATGGGCGATACGCTGTTCATGGGCACCGAGGGCGGCCTGAAGGTCAAGTCTCCGCACCCCGAGCTGAACTGGGGCGGCGCATGGGACGGCACCATCGGCGACGTGTATCTCTATCACGACATGTGCGGCGAGACCGTGTGCACTCAGGTGCCGCTAAAGCCCAATGAGAACGATCGCTTCTACCGCAAGGTACGCGCGTTCGCCGACGCGGTAAAGACCCACGGCCCCAGCCCGATACCGTGGCAGGAAATCATATACAATCAGGCGATAATCGACGGCATCTACCGCTCCAGCCAGTGCGGCCACGAGGTCGAGATCAATATCCCCGAAATAGGCTAAGGCAGATTTAAGGCGGTCAAGGCAAAAAGCGCAGGCTTTTAAGCCTTAAGCATTAAGACAGTCAGAAAAGCGTAACGCGCGGAAGGGAGGGCTGACTGTGTACGAAAAGGAGGCGGCGCTGTTTAAGGCGCTGGCCGATGAAAACCGGCTTAAAATACTCGGACTTCTGCGCTGCGGCGAGCATTGCGCGTGTCGGCTTCAGGACGAACTGGGCATTGGTCAGCCCACGCTTTCGTACCACATGAGCCTTCTATGTGCCAGCGGCATGGTATGCGCGCGGCGGCAGGGGCGCTGGACGTACTATTCGCTCAGCCGCGAAGGATGCGACAGCGTGCGCAGCATACTGGAAGCGATCACCTGCACCTGCACCGACCCGCGCTGCCGGGCTGCTGCGGCGCAGAAATAAACTAAGCCTGCGGGACGGTTTCAAGCGCCGTCCCGTTTTTTAGGCCTTCATGCAGATGTGCCTTAAAATCCGACTGAATCTGCCCATCTTCAAAAGCAGCCATTTTTTAGAGCATTCCAATCGCGCTTTAATGAATAACCATGCGGATAATGATATAATTGTGGCGTGGAGGTAATGAACATGAGTGCGATAGGCAATATCATTTGGGTAATATTTGCGGGACTGTGGCTGGCAATTGGCTGGGCGATTACCGGGCTTTTGTGGTGCGCCACTATAATAGGCATACCCGTGGGGCTGCAGTGCTTCAAATTCGCGGGACTGGCGCTGGCACCGTTCGGGCGCGACGTGAGCTTTGGCGGCGGCGCGGGTTCACTGCTGCTCAATATACTGTGGCTGATATTCGGCGGGCTGGAGCTGGCGCTGGCTTCGGCAGCGTGCGGACTGGTGCTGTGCGTTACGATAGTGGGCATACCGTTTGGTCTGCAATGCTTTAAGCTGGCTCAACTGGCGCTTATGCCGTTTGGCTCGGACGTGTACTGAGCATACATAATATGAACGGAGCGATTATCCAATGGAATCGAATTCGATATTTCCGACTGAAAAGACAGAATTGTATCCGCTGCTGCTCGATCAGATAAACGCGCTGATCGACAGCCGCCGCCATGCAATATCCACGCTCGCCAATGCGGCGGCGCTGATATACGAGGCGCTGGGCGACGTAAACTGGGCGGGCTTTTACCTGATGCACGACGGCGCGCTGCTGCTGGGGCCGTTCGTGGGCAAGGTGGCGTGCGTGGACATTGCGGTTGGCCGCGGCGTGTGCGGTACGGCGGTGGCCGAGGATAAGACTCAGCTAGTGCCCGACGTACACGAATTTCCGGGACACATCGCGTGCGACGCGGCTTCTGCCTCCGAAATAGTGGTTCCGCTGCGCCGCGACGGCCGCATAGTGGGCGTACTGGACATCGACTGCCCCAACAAGAACCGCTTTGACGAGGTTGATCGCGCCGGGCTGGAGGCAATCGCATCGGTGCTGGGCGAGCTGGACTACGACAATTGCGGATACTAATTGGAAGATTTGCTTGCGCTGCAGGGCTTCGGCCTTGCAGCGATTTTTTTCAAACTTCTTGATTTTTTCAGTCTGAATTTCAGCTTCGTTTAAGTGTCGGAAGTTATTATATAGGCGTGGACGGGAGATAACAAAGAGAAGCAAAGACAAACAACAACCCGTTCCGAAGGAGCTGAATATTATGAAGATGAATAACAACACCAAGCGAGCGCTGGCGATAGCACTGGCGGCAACGATGTTCATAATGCCGATGGCGCAGGCTGAATCCAGCACGAACCAGACTACTCAGGGCGCACAGCAGGGCGGCGCACCGGCAATGCCGGAATGCACTTGCGAGAATTGCACTACGACCGAGCCGCACATCTGCACCTGCAGCGGCCAGACGATGCAGACTCCGCCCGAGATGCCCAATGGCAACGGTCAGCAGGACGGTCAGACTCCGCCCGAAATGCCCAATGGCAACGGTCAGCAAGATGGTCAGACCCCGCCCGAGATGCCCAATGGCAACGGTCAGCAAGATGGTCAGACCCCGCCCGAAATGCCCAATGGCAACGGTCAGCAAGATGGTCAGACCCAGCCTGAAATGCCGAGCGACAACGGTCAGCAGAATGGCCAAACGCCGCCCGAAAAGCCGAGCGATAACGGTCAGCAGCAGGACGGCCAAACCCCGCCCGAAATGCCTACTTGCTCCTGCAAAAGCGAAAGCGCATCTTCCGATGTAACCGAGAGCGGCGATCAGGACAGCGACGCTTCCGACAGTGAGACCGCTTCCGATAAAGCGACTGATGAAACTACCAAGGGCGATACCTCGTCCGATGCGACGGATTCCAGCAAGTCGGATTCCAATAAGCCCAGCGGCAAGCCCGGCTCCGGCTCCGGCTCCCGCCCCGATAAGCCCAGCGGCAGCGCGCCCAGCGGCAACGGCGGCCCGGGCGGTGCGCCTGACGGACAGGGCGGCCCCGGCGGCAGCGGCTTCGGCGGCTCAGGCACTGTGACCAACGGCACTTCCGTAACGACCATCGACGAGGATACCGAAATCAGCGGCGAAACATATGAATCCAGCGGCGACGACGAAAACGCCCTGCGTATAGACGGCGCAACCGTTACTTTGGACGGCGTGACCGTCGAAAAGAGCGGCGGCGAAAGCTCCAACACCGAGGACGGCGACTTCTACGGCCAGAACGCGGCGGTGCTCGCGCTGAATGGTGCGACCGTGACAATAACCGGCGCGACGATAACCACCGACGCGAAGAACGGCAACGGCGTGTTCAGCTATGGCGAGGGCACGACGGTCAACATAAGCGACTCTGCGATAATCACCAGCCAGAATAACTCGGGCGGCATCCAGACCACCGGCGGCGGCACGACCAACGCGTCCAACCTTACCGTAACCACCAGCGGCAACTCGGCAGCGGCGATTCGCTCCGACCGCGGCGGCGGAACGGTCAACGTGGACGGCGGCGCCTACACCACCAACGGTACCGGCTCGCCCGCGGTATACTCCACGGCTGACATAACCGTAAGCAACGCGACGCTTACCGCAAACAACTCTGAAGCGGTTGTAGTCGAGGGCCAGAACTCGGTAGCGCTGGTTGACTGCGACGCGACCGGCAATATGTCGGGCACATACAACGGCGATGCGGACGAGAACATCCATAACGTTATGATCTATCAGAGTATGTCCGGCGACGCTGAGGTAGGCAGCTCTTCGTTCAGCATGACCGGCGGCAGCCTGACCGCGCTCAGCGGCGACATGATCTATGTGACCAACACCGACTGCGACATCAGCCTTAGCGGAGTGGAGCTCACGCTGGCCAATGACAAGCTGCTCACCATCGAGGGCAACTCGTCCAGCCGCGGCTGGGGTACTGCGGGTGCGAACGGCGCTAACGTGAATTTCACCGCCGACGCGCAGGTGCTTACCGGCGACATAACCGTCGATACCATCTCCACGCTCAACATGGCGATGACTGGCGGCACTGCCTTCACCGGCACGATCAATGTAGTCGAAAACGAGGCTGGCGGCACTGCGGTAGAAGATAACGTAGTCTTGACCATAGATGAGGGCTGCACCTGGACGCTGACGGGCGACTGCACGCTGACCTCGCTCACCAACAACGGCACTATCGAGTTCAACGGCTATACGATAACGCTGGCCGACGGCACTGTGCTTTCCGAATAAGACCCGCACTTACCCAAACTTTACACAATCGGTAGGCCAGCGAAAACATGGGCGCGCTAATATATCGTAAACCAAATTGAGGGGGCAATTACGATGACGAGTGCAAATGACAGGACTGTTGAAAAGATAGAGAACATGTGCGGCGGCAAGGGCCATGTGCTCATAGAGCGTCTGCTGGGCGAAAAGGAACTGGACGGCAAGTGCGGCCTGTACGCCAAGGTAACTATCAAGAAGGACTGCACGCTGGGCTACCATGAGCACCATGGCGAGACCGAGACTTACTACATACTCTCCGGTGAGGGCATGTACGACGACAACGGCAAGAAGTACCCGGTCAAGGCGGGCGACGTAACGTTCTGCTGCGACGGCAGCGGCCACGCGCTGGACAACACCGGCGATACCGATCTGGTATTCATGGCGCTGATTATTAATAAGTAAGGGTTTGTTGATGGAAGCGGCGCTTCTCTAAAATAGGAGAGCGCCGCTTTTTACGCTTCCAATATACCCAAATAAGGAGTATAATATGTGTAATAATAATTGAAAAGGAGGCACTTGAATGACAGGCTCTTTGGCAGATGTACATCGGATAGACAACGATTTATGGGCGATAGACGAAATCGGGAAGGACATAATGTACCTGATAGACGGCGGCAGACGCGCGCTTCTTATCGATACCGGTTTTGGCATGTTGGATCTCAAGGCGATTGCGGCACAGCTTTGCCCCGGCCGCGAGATTGTCGTCGTCAATTCGCACGCCCATCCCGATCACGCCAGCGGAAACAACCAGTTTGACTGCGTGCATTGCGGCAGGTACGACGAGCCGCGCGCTCACGCCGCAATTGATGCGCGGGAACTTGCTGTGCTGAAGCGCAACTTCATAGCCAACAACGCGCGCGCCGCCGGGCTTAACCCGGACGATTGGCGGCCCGGCCCGGCAAATGTCGTCAAGCCGCTTGCGGACGGCGACGTTATAGATTTGGGCGATACACAGCTTACAGTAATCGAAACGCCCGGCCACACGATTGGCAGCATATGCCTGTACGATGAACGGCATAGCCGCCTGTTCACCGGCGACATGGCGCTTACATGGCCGGTGTGGGGACATCTGGATGTATCCAGCGCACTTAGCGTGTATCAGAAATCGCTTGCGCGCATGGCGGCGCTGAATGCAAAGAAAGTTCATCCCGCGCACGGCGATCCAAGCAACCGCTTCGGCTGTCCGGCGTGGCTGCTGCCGCCGCGCACGCTGGAGGTATTCGCGCGCGAGACGCAGGAGATAGTGGAAGGCAAACGCGTGGGCGCGCCGTACCACAGCTTCGCGGGCGACGGATTGTGCGTGGAGTTTGAGATCGGCGGCATGGCGTATGATCCCAACCGGATCGGATGATAACGATAGAACCGGCGCTTCGCCCGTGCGTTGCAGTGGCGGCGAAGCGCCGGTCTGCGCATTGCGCCGCCGCAGCGCTTGTCAAAATGCAAATGTAAAAAATCGCTTCGCCCCCATTGACAGCGTGCGAGGTTTGAGTATAATGATAATGAACGATGTTCATATTGAGGTGAACGAATGAATGTAGTTGTCACATCGAGAGAGGAGATACTTAAAAACAGCCTGAAGCTCATACAGCAGCAGGGCTGGTCCTCCGTCAGCATACGCGCGGTCGCGGCGGCCTGCGGCGTGTCGGTGGGGTCCATCTACAATTACTTTGACTCCAAGGCGGAGCTGGTCGGCGCTACTGTGGAAAGCGTCTGGGGCGAGATATTCCACCGCCCGGATGACGCCGCAGTGTTTCAGGATACTGAGGCATGTGTGGCGTGGATGTATGAGCGCATGGCATACGGCTGTAAGCAGTATCCCGGTTTTTTTACGCTGCATTCGCTGGGATTCCTGCGGGAAGAAAAATCCGACGGGAAACGGCGTATGGAGC
>USEE01000082.1 GCA_900553645.1 uncultured Eubacteriales bacterium | reverse complement strand
CCACTTCTTCATGAAGTACCTCGCGCCCGTCTGCATAATACTTATACTGCTGAGCGCAATCGCAAACGCCTTCGGCTGGATTTCGATGTAAGGCGATATATATTATTTAAGCAACGGCTTTGATTATCAGGGCCGTTGCTTTTTTTGCCTTTCCATGGTATCCTTCAGGTAACTACCCCACAAAAATGTGCGTACTTTTCAAAGGCATTATTATCCGCTATACTTTATGCATAGGAGGAATCTTTATGAACCAGATGAATCAGGCCGAGCGGCGGCTGTACCTTATACGGGCGTTACTGGACGAGTGCGGGGCCGGTTCCGCAGTGAGCATACCTGCCGAAGCGGAGGCACAGCGGCAGTTTCTGCGCGCGCTGTTCAACACGCGCCACGCTGCGCCGGCTTCGGACGAATTTCTGAAAGTGCAGGACGACTACCTTAAAGAGGAAATTGCGCGCAAGGGCATTACGGACGCGGATGCGCTCAACTACTCCGCCGACGGCATAGCGGTATGGCGCGGCGATATTACCACGCTCCGCTGCGACGCGATAGTCAACGCCGCCAACTCGCAAATGCTGGGGTGCTTCTGCCCCAACCACGGCTGCATAGACAACGCGATACACACGTTCGCGGGCGTGGAACTGCGGCTATACTGCGCGCAGATGATGCAGGAGCAGGGGCACAGCGAGCCCACCGGCATGGCCAAGCTTACGCCCGGCTTCAACCTGCCCTGCAAATATATATTGCATACAGTGGGGCCGATAGTAAATGGGCGGGTCAAGGATGCTGACCTAGCGGCGCTCAGGTCGTGCTATCAGAGCTGTCTGGATGCTGCGGCGGACGCGGGACTAAAAAGCGTGGCATTCTGCTGCATATCGACCGGCGAGTTCTGCTTCCCCAACAAGCTGGCGGCGCAGATCGCGATAGACACGGTACGCGCACACAAGGCCACAGGCAACGACAAGATCAGGGTGATATTCAATGTATTCAAGCAAATGGACGAGGGCATATACAATTTGCTGCTGTCGAAATAACGGCGCTATGGGCGGCACTGAAAGGCGGTGCGCATGATGAGCGGCTGGTTTATGCCTAAAAGCGACAATATAGCGGACGATATTAAGAAGCTACGCGCGGCGCTGGATGACGCGGACGCGGTTATAATCGGAGCCGGGGCGGGACTGTCCACGGCGGCGGGTTTTACCTACTCGGGCGAACGGTTTGAAAGGTATTTTTCGGATTTTGGGCGCAGGTACGGATTCAGCGACATGTATTCGGGCGGGTTCTATCCGTTTGAGTCGGATGAGGAGCACTGGGCGTACTGGAGCAGGTACATACTGATTAACCGGTACATGGACGCGCCCAAGCCCGTGTATCAGCAGCTTTTACAGTTCGTCAGGGACAAGGACTACTTTGTCATAACCACCAACGTGGACCACTGCTTTCAGAAGGCCGGGTTTGACAAGAAGCGTCTGTTCTATACGCAGGGCGATTACGGGCTGTTCCAGTGCTCGGAGCCGTGCTGTCAGGAGACGTTCGACAACGAGCAGATTGTAAGGCAGATGGTCGAGCGGCAGCGCAATATGAAGGTACCAACCGAGCTATTACCCAAGTGCCCGCACTGCGGGAAACCCATGACTATGAACCTGCGCGCGGACGACAAGTTTGTCGAAGACGAGGGCTGGCACGAGGCGGCTGAGCGGTATTCGAACTTCCTGCGCACGCGCGAGGGGCAGAGGATTTTGATGATGGAGCTGGGGGTTGGGTATAATACCCCGATTGTAATCAAGTACCCCTTCTGGCAGATGGCGGCGCGCAATCCACATGCGACATATTGCTGCATAAACAAGGGCGAAGCAATTGTTCCGTCCGAAATACAGCGGCAGAGCATTCTGCTCGACAGTGATATAGGTGCGGTGCTGGCGTCGCTGTAAGGTGAAATGCACTGTGTTTGGTGCGCTGCACTCCCCCCCGCACTTATACCTAACCATCCTATTGACGCATATACAAACGTTTCGGCGCGTATGTTATCGGAAGCTTAAAATTACTTTCATCGTGGTAGAAATTCTGTTTTTCCTATTTTCAAATCATAAAAGACATGATATAATATGCGTGTACGGAATATGTCCGCAATATGCCCTATCCATAGAGATAGTCGGAGGGATTTTTACATGAAGGCAATAGTATTGGCTGCCGGTAAAGGCAAGCGTCTTAACAGTGAGAAGGCACACCTGCCTAAGGTTATGCGCGAGGCGGCAGGCCGCACTCTTCTAAGCTACGTACTGGAAAACATTTCGTTTATCCCGCACGAGGATACGGTTATCGTGGTCGGCTACATGGCCGATACCGTAAAGGCCGCGTTCCCGGGCGATTACAAGTTTGTAATGCAGACCGAGCAGCTGGGCACCGGCCACGCGACCTCGATGGCCAAGGACGAGCTGGCGGGCTACACCGGCGACGTGCTGGTATGCTTCGGCGACATGCCCCTGTTCAAGCAGGAGACGTTCAAGGAGCTGTTCCGCAAGCACGCCGCGGACGGCAACGCCGTTACCCTGCTGACCGCCATGACCGAGGTTCCCCCGGCATACGGCCGCATCATCCGCGACGAGAACGGCAACATGGTCGACATCGTGGAGCAGAAGGACTGCACCCCCGAGCAGGCCAAGATCCGCGAGGTTACTCCGGGCGTGTACGTATTCAAGTCCGAGTGGCTGTTCAAGGCTCTTGCCCAGCTGAAGAACAACAACGCTCAGGGCGAGTACTACCTGACCGATACCCCCAAGATTATCAAGAGCATGGGCGGCAAGGTCGGCACCTCCGTTATCAACGACGCCGATCAGATTCTGGGCGTGAACACCCAGGAAGAGCTGGAGAACGCCGAAAAGGTGCTGCTCAAGCGTCAGGCCGAGGCCAAGTAATTTAATACCGCAAAAGTTCGGGCTGCTTCATGTGAATGTGAAGCAGCCCGTTTTTTATATTCGATTGCGCTTTACTTGAGCAGGGCACTTGCGCGGCTTAAAAGCGCTTCTCGCTCATTGCTTATACGCGAATGGATTACGTCTATGAGCAGCGCATTCAGTGTCTCGCCTATCGCCCGGCCTGAGAAACCCAGACTGCGCAGGTCATTGCCGCCTATCGCGAGCTGCCTCACCGTAAAGCACGCGTTCTCCCCAACCAGTTTGTGCGCGAGGGTTACGGATTGTGTCAGCGCATCGGCGCGCGCTGCATCGCCCGCGTGTGTCGCCTGCGCCGCTGCCAGCGTCAGCGCGTCGGTCAGACATTCCTCGCCCAGTTCGCTTAGTGCCCCCAGCACTTTTTCGCGTTCGGGCTTAACATTGCGCGTGCGGTTTGCAATCGCCGCGCAGGTGCGGCCTATAATCGAATTGGGCGCGCGCAATTCAGTAAGCGCGGCCTTTGCGCCGTCCGCGCCCGTGCCGCTGAGCAGTGCCGCCCACCTGAGCGCCGCATCAGCGGGCAGAAGTGTCATCGTCTCAATCGCATCGTCATACTCCGGCAAGCCATCCGGCATTTCGAGCGCCGCAAGTACCAGCCTTTTCCCCGCGCGAAACGCCTTTTGCGGATGGTGGGCGAGCACGGCCTTGTTCAGCTCAGCAAATACGCGTTCGCGCGCCACGTAGGATATATCGCCTGTGCGATTTATTAAGGCGTTAAGCGTGTCGCGGTCTATGTCGAAGTCCAGCACCGCCGCGAACCTCACCGCGCGCAGCATACGCAGTGCGTCCTCGTCGAATCGGCGGTCAGGCTCGCCCACACAGCGCACCGTGCGGCGGGCTATGTCCTGTCTGCCTTCGTACATATCGACCAGGCCGCGCCTGGGGCTGAACGCCATTGCATTTATCGTAAAGTCGCGGCGGCACAGGTCGTCGCCGAGCTTTGTCGAAAACGACACGCTGTCGGGGCGGCGGTGATCGGTATACTCGCCGTCGGCGCGGTATGTGGTTATTTCAAGCGGCATACCGTCCAGCACCACCGTTACCGTGCCGTGCTTTATGCCCGTGGGGATTGTGCGTTCGCCCGCAAAGCACTGCTCCACCTGCTCAGGCAGAGCGGACGTGGTTATGTCGTAGTCGCCCGGCGTGCGGCCCATCAGCTCGTCACGCACACAGCCGCCGACTATGTATGCCTCATAGCCCGCGCTTTCCAGAGCCGCAAGCGCGCGCTGTGCCTGAGGCGGCATGGTTATCGTCATGCTGCCACCCCCTGTGAATCGGATTTATCGCTGTATCATTTATTATAAGCATGTCACAGACGATTAGCAAGCCTACATTGGTAAAGCCGCTTTCTTTGCTTTAGAGTGTGTCTCAAGCGGGACAATCCGCAAGTTCGAGTGGATTTTTCGTCAGTTCAAGGAATAAATCCGAAGGCTTAGCAGCGCTAAGTCGAGCCTTGTGACGCAGAAATGGCGGAGCGACGCCCGAAATTGCGGATTAAGGAATTTTTGAGACACACTCTAGAGCGCAATTGGAAAAGCTTCGCTTACTGCCTTGAAATTCGCCATATATGTTCCATTATATATTTTCAGGCATGACAAAGCGCGGCGGAAGTTATCGCCGCGCTTGACTGTGCTATCGTCAGACCATATAGCACGCGCAGTAGTGTCCGCCGCCTATGTCGCGCATTTCGGGGCGCTGCTTGGCGCAAATATCCTGGGCGTAAGGGCAGCGCGTGCGGAACGGGCACCCGCTGGGCGGGTCTATCGGGGTGGGCACATCGCCCTGAATTACTATGCGCTGGCTCTTGGCCGCGAGATCGGGATCGGCTATCGGCACCGCAGACAGCAGCGCGCGCGTGTAGGGATGCTGCATGTGCGCAAACAGCTCCTCGACCGGCGCCATCTCGACCATATGGCCGAGGTACATAACGCCCACGTCGTGCGATATGTGCCTTACCATCGACAGATCGTGGCTTACGAACAGGTAGGTCAGGCCAAGGCTGGCCTGCAGCTCCTCCAATTCGTTTACGACCTGCGCCTGTATTGACACGTCCAGCGCGGAGATTGGCTCGTCGCACACTATGAACTCCGGGTTGGACGCGAGGGCGCGCGACGCCATCGTCCTTCTGGCCGGCGGCGACGGCCGCGGGGCCCTCACCACGCTCGAGCTGGCGGCCGGCATGGTGGAGCCCGGCACGGCGAAGAAGCCCGCGCGCATCACCGAGGACAACGTGCGCGCCGCCACGCCGCACCGCACGCTGCCCTACGACAAGAACAAGGATATGCACTACGACATCATCTCGGCGTTCATCAAGTCCATGCGCGGCTCCGATCCCGATGCGGCGCTGTATTGGCTCGCCCGTATGATCGATGGGGGAGAGGACCCCAAATATATCGCTCGCCGTATGCTCATCCACGCGTCTGAGGACGTGGGCAATGCCGATCCTCAGGCATTGCTGGTGGCCGCGGCCGCGTTCAAATCAGCGGAGGTCATCGGGTATCCCGAATGCCGCATCAACTTGGCGCAGGCGGCCACCTATATAGCTCTTGCGCCGAAAAGCAACGCGTGCGAGGCGGGTATCGATGCCGCCTTGGCGGAAGTGCGCAACGGGCCCAAGCGCGATGTCCCCGACTATCTCCGTGACAGGCACCGTCCCGGCTCCGAGCACTATGGCGTGTACAAATATCCGCACGATTATCCTGCAGGCTGGGTCGATCAGCGCTATCTGCCCGAAGGGCTTGAGCGCGGTTGCTTCTATCATCCCTCCGAGCGCGGTTGGGAGGCGTATCGCGTAGATGCCGCAGCGCGCGATCGGGCGCAGGCCGTGCGTACGGCGGCCCGAGATAGGGCGCAGGTTCCCCATGCGGCGGCGGGGGTCCATCATGGGGCCGAGCTGCCGAAGGGAAGGTCGGTCGATGTCGAGGCGAACGGTGTGCGCAGCGGGCAGAGGAAACCGGGCGCGCGGGATGCTTCCGAAGGCGAGGAAACGGGTGCCCGTTAGGCGCTTCTTCTTAAGGGGCGCAAGGCAAAACCCCACGTCTTTTCGAAGGTAACCGCATTGCAACCGCTATGAACGGCGGGTGTAAACACATGCGTCGGCGGGGTAGAATCCAAGACCGCATGCTATAGTTGGCGGCGTATGTGGATATATGAAGGAGGCGTCTGATGGATTTCGGCGAAGTTATGGGCGTGGTTTTGCCTATCGTGTACGTGGTGCTCGGCGTGGCTTTGGTGTGGTTCGTGATCGAGCTTGTCATCACCGTGCGCAAAACGCGCACCACGGTCGACAAAATGAAGGAGCAACTCGACCCGACGCTTGAAAGCGTGCAACGCATCACGAAATCGCTCGAGCCCGCTATAGACAAGGTCGATCCACTCGTCGATCGCGTGTCCTTGACCGTGGATGCGGCGAATCTCGAGATCATGCGCCTCGACCAGATCTTGGAGGATGTCGGCGACATCACCGACTCCGCCTCGAATGCGGTGGGCGCGGTCGAGGCAGCCACGAACGCTCCCATGGAAATCATGAACAACGTCA
>USEE01000081.1 GCA_900553645.1 uncultured Eubacteriales bacterium | reverse complement strand
CCTGTGCGCTCAGGCGATCAGCGGCGTGGTCGTGCAGCCGGGAGAGGAATTCTCCGTCAACACGCTCACCGGCCAACGCACCGCAGCCAAGGGATATAAGGATGCAACGGTCATCAAAAACGGCGTTTATGTTCAGGAGCCGGGCGGCGGCGTGTGCCAGGTTTCGACCACGCTGTACAACGCGGCAGTAAAGGCCGACCTTGAGATAATCGAGCGCAGTCCTCACACGCGCGTATCCGACTACGTACCGATAGGTCTTGATGCGGCTGTAAACTGGTCTAGTCAAGACTTCAAGTTCAAGAATACTTCGGACTATCCGATATTCATTGTTGCGGAGTTCGCCGATCAGAAGCTTACGTTCAAGATCTACGGCAAGCAGTTAGATGACGGCGTGTACATCAAACTGGAAAGTGAAAAGACTGAAACGATTGCTGCACCGGAAGGTGTAAAGGAAAAGAACGATCCTACGTTGCCTCTTGGTACTAACAAACCTGAAGCAGCACGCGACGGTTCAAGGGCTATATCGTACAAGATTTATTACGACAAGAATGACAACGAGATTAAGCGCGAGGTACTTGCCAAGAGCACCTATCCTGCTTCACAGGCCATACTCCGTATCGGCACCGGCACCTGATACCAACCGATTCCCCCATGCCCCTTCACATGCAAGTTGTGAAGGGGCATTTTTCATAACAAGAACATCATTTCTTTTTGCTTCACACTCGGTTGCAATTTGCCGCACAAAATGCTATAATTTTACTGATTTGTCCAAAATCAAAAAAAGCATTTGGGGGAAAATCTGGTATGAACAATCTCGCACAGATTTTGGAAGCTGTTATGCTGGTTTGCTTTGGTTGCTCCTGGCCCATCAACCTACGCAAGAACTACCGCGCCGCAACTGCCAAGTCGATGAGCCTGAGCTTCATCCTGCTCATAGTCTTCGGCTACGCCGCCGGCATCACCGCCAAGGCCATCACCGTAGCCAACGGCGGCATCGTCCACTGGTACGTATGGGCCGTCTACATCTTCAACATCTGCGTCGTCTCTCTCAACATCCCCGTCTATTTCCGCAACCGCAAGCTTGACGCAAAGGCTGGCAAGTAATCCCTTTCTAAACGGGCACAGCGTTTTTTTGGGGGTTACGTGTTCTTTCTTTTCAGGAGAGCGAAAGAACCAAAGAAAAGCCGATTTTGTCTGTCTCCCGCTTACGTTTCTTTGTTCAGACGTTTTTAGGGAGCTATATACGGGAAGTTACATTACTTTCTTACGCCGCTTGTCTCGCCCAGAGCCAGCGGCGTTTACTTTTGTCATTGTTTATGGCTCACGCAAGCTATAATCTTAACCGTTTCGGGATTCCGCGAATGAACGCTTTCTGTTTAGGCAGTTCGCCCCCGCGCCATGTTCGCCACCCCTCGGCGGCTCAATTGCAGATTCGGCGGTGAGGTTCACGCCCGCCGGAAAGTATGGCGGGCGCGAAAACTGACCGTCCGGACGCGAAACGAGATGTATTCGATACCATCCATGCCGCGCCCACCATAAATTAAAGTGGGCGCGGAAGTTAGGCCGTTGTCCTCGTGCTTCTGTATGAGCATCTCTCACTCTCAGAAAGCGACAAAGATTCAACGCAGTTTGCGCATGGTCTAAGCAAGGGAGTAAGGCAACCATATCAACCAAGTATCGTAAAATCGCCCCCCAGAAATGGATAGCTCAATCGAACGTACCCCAATGCCGTAACCGCCCCTTGGCACGCAGTGCCCGGCGTTACAAAGGGGTAATAGGAGAATCCAAGGAGGGCATAGGGGGAACTCGCAATCCCCCTTGCCCTCCTTGGCCGCCGGAGGCACCAAAGATAAAGGGAAAAATAATAGATAATCATTTAAGAAAACCAAACGCAAGAAAGAATAGAACGCTTGAACTAAGGCGACTACAAGAGTGCATCGAAAGAAGCACCCCCATTCAGTCGCCTGCATCGCCAGCTCCCATTTCAGGTGAGCCTTTTGAAAGAATGCCCGCCATACTCGGCTGAGCAACAAAAAAAGCCGCCTGCCCATCAGCCCAAAGCCGACAGACAGACAGCCCTAATATATTTCCTTATTTCAAATACTCCCCGCAAGCATCCGCGGCCTTCAATCCATCCGCAATAGCGCGCACAACCAAACTCTGTCCTGTCCGCGCATCGCCCGCCGCAAACACATTCGCTTTGCTGGTCAGGCATTCATTGCTTGCCACGCATCCGCGTGCACTCAGCTCCAGCCCAAACGCCTGCGCCACGCGCGCATCTGCGCCCGTGAAGCCCATCGCAATCAGCACTAGTCCCGCCGGGTATTCCTTCTCACTGCCCGGCACGGTGCTCATCGCCATGCGCCCGTCCGCGCCGCGCTCCCACTTGACGTTTACCGTCTTAACCGCCTTTACATGCCCACCCTCGCCGACAATTTCGGTTACGGTCGTCAGGTACGTGCGCGGGTCATGCCCGGTCTTGGCGATGTACTCCTGCTGCGCATAGTCCACTTTCAGCACGCGCGGGTACTCCGGCCACGGATTGCCCGCCGCGCGGCACTTGGGCGGCTCGGCCATTATCTCGAACTGCGTCGCGCTGCTTGCGCCCTGTCTCAGCGCCGTGCCCACGCAGTCGGTGCCCGTGTCGCCGCCGCCGACTATGATTACATCCTTGCCCTTAGCGTCTATCGCGGATTCGCGCCCGCCCAGCAGCGCGCGCGTGGCTTCGCTCAGGTAGTCAACCGCGAAGTGTATGCCCTCAAGCTCCCGTCCGGGCGCTTTTAAGTCGCGCGGCGTGCGCGAACCGGCGCATATCACAACCGCGTCGTACTCGCTTTCGATACGCTTTGCTTCCTCAGCCGAATCTACCGGGTGCGAGCATACAAACTCCACGCCCTCCTCGCGCATCAGGTTTATCCTGCGGCGCACGACAGCCTTGTCCAGCTTCATATTGGGTATGCCGTACATCAGCAGTCCGCCCGGTTCTTCGTCGCGCTCGAACACGGTCACGCTGTGTCCCATGCGGTTTAGCTTTTGTGCCGCCGCCAGCCCCGCCGGGCCGCTGCCTATCACCGCGACCTTGCGCCCCGTGCGCACGTCGGGTATCTGCGGCCGCACCCAGCCCTTTTCATACGCCATGTCGATCAGCGTGCATTCGTTGGCGCGCACCGTCACCGAGCCTTCGCCATGCCCGCCGCACGTACACGCGCCCTCGCATAGCGCCGGGCACACGCGCCCGGTAAACTCGGGGAAGGGCGCGGTATGGCTCAGGCGGCGATATGCCTCCTCCCACTGGCCCTTATATATTAAGTCGTTCCATTCGGGTATCAGGTTATGCAGCGGACAGCCGGTCATCATGCCGTTCATCATCACGCCGCTGTGGCAGAATGGTACGCCGCAGTCCATGCAGCGCGCGCCCTGCCGGCGCCGCTCGTCAAGGTCGAGCGGCAGGTGTATCTCGTTCCAGTCTATTATGCGTTTAAGCGGATCCCTGTCCGGCAGGTCAGTACGCTTGTATTCCAAAAAGCCCGTCGTCTTGCCCATGTGTACCTCCACGGCGCGTCTGCGCCCTTAAGCCTTACTTTGCCGCCGCCGCGCGTTCCATCGCCTTGCGGTATTCGGTAGGTATTACGCGCACTATCTTTTCGCTTGCGTGCGCCCAGCTCTTCAGCAGCTTGCTGCCGCGCGCCGAGCCGGTCAGCCTTACATGCCGCTCCAGCATCCGGCGCACCTCGACCAGCTCGTCGGGATCGTCTATCGGCCCGACCTCTACCATCTCGGTATTCACGCGCTCGTGGAACGTGCCGTCCTCGTCGTATACATACGCAATGCCGCCCGACATGCCCGCCGCAAAGTTGCGGCCAGTCCCGCCTATGACTAAGACTCTGCCGCCGGTCATGTACTCGCAGCCGTGGTCGCCCACGCCCTCGACGACAGCCGTCGCGCCCGAATTGCGCACGCAGAAGCGCTCGCCCGCAACGCCGTTTATGTACGCTTCGCCCGCCGTCGCGCCGTACAGCGCCACGTTGCCGATGATTATGTTTTCCTCGGCGGCATAGTCGCACGCCGCCGGCTTCTTGACCACTATCATGCCGCCCGACAGACCCTTGCCCAGATAGTCGTTCGCGTCGCCGGTCAGCGTGAACGTCATGCCCTTGGGCATAAATGCGCCGAACGACTGACCCGCGCTGCCGCTGAAGTTGATGTGTATCGTGCCCGCGGGCAGCTTATCCTCGCCGTACTTTTTGCATACCAGCGAACCGAGGTATGTGCCCACCGCGCGGTTGACGTTGTGTATCTCCAGATCGGCGGTCACATGTCGGCCGCTTTCCAGCGCGCCCGCGCATATTACCTTCAGCAGCTGCGCGTCCATCGCCTTGTCCAGCACCGACTTGGGCTTGTAGTCGGAATATACCAGCGGCTCCGGCTCGTCCAGTATAGCGGATATGTCGATTGTCTGCTGCTTCCAGCTAAGTCCATTGTCGTCCTTTTCCAGCAGGTCGCTGCGCCCGACCAGCTCGTCCAGCGTGTGCATACCCTGATCGGCCATTATCTCGCGCAGTTCCTGTGCGATGAAGTGCATGAAGTTGACCACGTATTCGGGCTTGCCGGTAAAGCGCTTGCGCAGTTCGGGGTTCTGAGTCGCTATGCCAACCGGGCAGGTGTCCAGATTGCATACGCGCATCATGCAGCAGCCCATCGTAATCAGCGGCGCGGTGGCAAAGCCGAATTCCTGCGCGCCCAGCATGGCGGCGATGGCCACGTCGCGGCCGGTCAGGAGCTTACCGTCCGTCTCCAGCTTTACGCGCGAACGCAGGCCGTTCAGTGTAAGCGTCTGATGCGCCTCGCTCAAACCCAGCTCCCACGGCAGACCCGCGTGCTTTATGCTGGTGCGCGGCGCCGCGCCCGTACCGCCGTCGAAGCCGCTTATCAGTATTACGTCGGCCTGGCCCTTGGCCACGCCTGCGGCGATCGTGCCCACGCCCGCCTCGGCAGCGAGCTTTACCGATATGCGTGCCTCGGGATTGGTGTTTTTAAGGTCGTAAATCAGTTCCGCTAGATCCTCTATCGAATATATATCGTGGTGCGGGGGCGGGGAGATCAGCGGCACGCCGGGCGTGGAGTGGCGCGTCTTGGCTACCCACGGATATACCTTGCCGCCCGGAAGCTGGCCGCCCTCGCCGGGCTTTGCGCCCTGCGCCATCTTTATCTGGATTTCGTCGGCGTTGACAAGGTAGTTGATCGTCACGCCGAACCTGCCCGATGCAACCTGCTTTATCGACGAGCGGCAGCTGTCGCCGTTGGGCAGGGGCTTAAACCGCTCCGCGTCCTCGCCGCCCTCGCCGGTGTTGGAGCGCCCGCCCAGCCGGTTCATCGCGATCGCGAGACACTCGTGCGCCTCCTTGGATATGGATCCGTAGCTCATCGCGCCGGTCTTGAAGCGGCGGCATATGCTGTCCACGCTCTCGACCTCGTTTATCGATATGGGGCGCACACCCGGGCGTATCTTCATTATCGAGCGCAGGGTGGACTTGCGCGTTTCCTCGTTGAGGTGCGCGCTGTACTCCTTGAACAGCTTGTAATCGCCCTCGCGACAGGCTTTTTGAAGCAGGTGAATCGTCTCTGGGTTGAACAGGTGATATTCGCCGTCTGCGCGGTACTGATACACGCCGCCCGATTCGAGCTGGCCGTCGCTGTTTACGAATGCCTTTTCGTGTATCTCGGCGCGTTCGCGCGCCACGCCGTCCAGATTAAGACCGCCCACGCGCGATACCGTGCCGGGGAAGAACTCGTCAATCAATTCGCGGCTCAGGCCTACCGCCTCAAATACATGCGATCCTCTGAACGACTGCACCGTGGATATGCCCATCTTGGACAGTATCTTGATAACGCCTTTGACAGCGGCCTTGTTGTAATGCGCGATTTCCTCATCGCCCATGCCGCGGCTGCGCAGCAGTTCGTATATCATGTACGGGTTGACCGCCGTAACGCCGCAGGACAAAAGCAGCGCAAAGTGATGCGTCTCGCGCGGCTCGGCCGATTCCAGTATCAGCGAAAGCTGGGTGCGCAGGCATTTGCGCGTGGTGTAGGTCTGAAGCGCGCTTACCGCCAGCAGCGCCGGTATCGCGGCCATGCCGCGGCTTACACCCTTGTCCGAAAGTATGATTACGCTTACGCCCTCAGCCACGGCTTTTTCGCATTCGTCGCACATCGCCTTGAGCGCGCGGCGCATACCTTCGCCGCCCTCGGCCACGGGGTAGAGTATCGAAATCGTGCGCGACTTGAACGCCGGGTCGTTAAGCGCACGTATGGCGCTGAGCTGTTCATCGGTGATTACCGGCGTGTCCAGCTCGATCTGACGACAGCACAGCGGCGACGGGTGCAGCAGATCGCCCTCCGCGCCGATGTATACGCGCGACGACGTGACTATTTCCTCGCGCAGCGCATCTATCGGGGGATTTGTTACCTGCGCGAACAGCTGATGGA
>USEE01000080.1 GCA_900553645.1 uncultured Eubacteriales bacterium | reverse complement strand
ATCGCGGCGTAGGTTCCTTCGCCAAAGCCGTGGTCGACGCTCGCGTCCTCAAACGCAAGGCGAATCGCCTTTTCGGGCATGGCCGGGTACATGCACGCCCAGACCTCGGTGCGAATCCACGCGCCGTTTGAGTCCTGCCACTGCTCGTTGTCGATTTCGCCGGTCATCGGGGGCTGTATGCCGTCGCGCATGTTGGCCTTGCACACGCCGTATTCGTTCCAGTTAGGCCCGATGTAGGTAAGCCAGTATTCGCCCAGAAGCTTGCTGTTTATCGCGTCCGGGCCCCACTCGGTGACTGCGCGCAGCCATACCAGCTGCAGGTCGAGGTCATCGTTGGGCAGCGGTTCGCCCGGCTTGGAAGCGAAGCCCTGAATGTCGTGCATATCGCGCTGACCTTCGTAAGGCGTGCCCAAAGTGCCGCCGATGTTTTTGCCCAGCCAGCACGCGTAAATCTTGTCGCGCAAAAATTCGTTGGTAAACGTAATCATTTGTAAATCCTCCCATTGCGGTTTTGACTTGGCTTTAGTATAATACGATTGCTAAGGGCTATCTATGCTGTCGGAGGTCAAAACCATGCGAAATCGCTCAAAATCCGTACTGCCGTCGTTTTACGAATATATCGAAACCAGCGAGCTGAACGATACTCATCGAAACGCGTATTCGCTTGAAATATACGATATAACCTACATGCACTTCCATTCGTCGATGGAGCTGGGTGTGTGTTGCTCGGGCGAGGGCATGTGTAAGGTGGAGGACAGCGAATACGCCTTTGGCGCAGGCGACGTGCAGATCATATTCCCGTTCCAGCGCCATCTGTCGCGCAGCACCGGCGGGTACAGCCAGTGGATATGGACGTGCATAAACCCGCTGAAGCTCCTGAGCGATTGGGGCGCGCCCGATATACCGCGGCTGGAGAGGCTATTGTACACGCGCATGGCGCTGTGCGGCATAATCGACCGCGAAAAGTACCCGCTTATCGCTGAACTTGTGCGCAGGGTGACGCTGCCGGGCGGTCAAAAGGCGCGGCTGAGCTGTCTGTGCGCGCTGATAGAGGAGCTTGCGGCGCAGAGCGAGGGCATGGAACCGCTTGCATTGCGCCCGGAGCATTCGTTTTTAAGGCTGGAACCGGCGCTCAAGTATGTGAAAAGCAGCCTTGAACAGTGCCAGTCGCCGCGCGCCAGCGCGCTGGCCGAGGCGTGCGCGATGAGTCAGGCGACGTTCAGACGTGAGTTCCAGCGCGTCATGGGCCGCTCGCCGCGCGAGTACATACAATCCTGCCAACTCCAGCGCGCGCGTCGGATGCTGCTGCTGAGCGATGAATCGATCACGCAGATAGCGCTTGCGGTGGGCTATCAGGACGTGTCGGGTTTTAACCGGCAGTTCTTAAATGCGTTCGGAGTGCCGCCGCGCGAGTACCGCAGGCTTGACGGCGACATTGCGCAATCGCGCATGAATAAGACCGCTGATGCTAATAAAGACAATTAACATTGGCAAGCTGCTTTGTGCGCTCATGTCAGGAGAGTACAGGTTAAAGCAGGCAATGAATGCCTGAAAGCTGCAAAGCAGTTGCTTGCAATGCGGCATTTATCTAAAAAACAAGCGGCCCGAACACATCCGAGCCGCTTGCTTTGTCTTATCATTTAAGCTCAATATCCAGCCGCGCGGCCTTCAGCCCGTCGGCATGAGCGTATATGCGCCACGTTCCCGGCCGAGTACCCGCGCGCCCCAGCACGGACACGAGTCCCGCGCGCATCCGCCGATGCTGCGCCCATACGGGTTCATGGTCGCACACGTCCGAGCCGGTGCCCGCGATGCACCCCAGCTCGCTGCTGTCGAACTGCACCAGCGGCGCGGCATCGGACACGTGCCGCCCCTGCGCGTCCACGCAGTCGCATGTGATTATTGCAGCGTCGCGGCCGTCGGCACGCACGCCGTCGCTTTCCAGCCGCAGTCTCAGCGCGACCGGCGCGCCGGTCGTTTCGATGCGCTCATGGCAGACTTCTGCGCCGTCTGTGTATCCGCGCGCTTCCAATGCGCCCGGCTCGTAAGGCACGCTCCACGCCGCGTGAGTTATCGGTGCGACGCTTTGCCTGCCCAGCGATTTGCCGTTCAGCAGCAATTCAACCTCCTGACAATTCGTATAAACCCACACGTCGATAGGCTCGCCCTCGCGCCCCTGCCAGTTCCAGTGCGGCAGTATGTGCAGCATGGGCGTGCTCAGCCAGTACGACTGATTCTGATAGAACGCGTCCTTGCGGTTAAGGTACAGGTCGATGGCGCCCGACTGCGAGCACAGCCGCGGCCAGAGCGCCTCGCCGCGGTGCTCTATGCCGGCCCACTGATACCCGCCGCATACCCACGGCCGCGCCATGAACGCCTGCCACGTATGTTCGCGCGACAGGAAAGACTTGTTGGTGTCGTGGTCATACCCGCGGATGTATCCGCGCGCGTCGGCCAGATACCAGCCGCGCGTGGTGCCCGTGGCGCAGTTTTCGGTGGATATGAAGGGCTTATCCGGGTATTTGGCGTGTATTTCGTCGATCTGTTCCATATTATAGTTAACGCCGATTACGTCGACGTCGTCCAGCACTGCGCAGTTTATCGGATCGTGCGACACCGCCGTCGTTACCGGGCGCGTGCCGTCCAATTCGCGTATGCGGCTGAGCATGGCGCGCGCGATGCGTTTTCCGGCCTGGGTAAGGTGGAACGGCTCTTCATTGCCTGCCGACCAGAGTATTACCGACGGGTGGTTGCGGTCGCGACGTATCAGTATGTCCAATTGCGCCATTGCCGATGGCGTGCTGGCATACCAGCGCGTTTCGGCCAGTACAAGAAAGCCCAGTTCGTCCAGCATGTCCATAGTGTACGCGTGCTGAGGATAGTGCGAGCAGCGATAGCCGTTCGCGCCCATCTCGCGCAGCAGCTCCAACCGGTAGCGCTGCACGCGCTCGGGCACTGCCTTGCCGGTAAGACCGTAATCCTGATGGCAGCATACGCCCTTTATCTTGACTGGGCGGTCGTTCAGGAAGAAGCCCTCGCGTGCGTCAAAGCGTATCGTGCGGAAGCCGAAGCGCACTTTGCTTTCATCGATGACGCGGCCGGAGCAGCTGAGCGTAGTCGTGAGCGTGTAAAGATTGGGCGACTCGGTATCCCACAGCGCGGGGGAGAGGACTTTCTTAGTCAGGTTAAGCGTGTCGGTCCTGCGCGCGGGCACGCTTATATCGCCCGACATGCGGGCGACTTCCTGCCCGGCCATGTCGCGCGCGACGCATTCAACATTTATGTTGGCGGCCGCAAAGCCGTCGTTGCGGATTTCCACATCCACAGGCAAATTCCAAACGCCGTCCGATATGCGTTCAGGATGCACAAACACGCCGTCGCGCGTCAGCGAGGCCGCGTCCGATATGTCCAGCCATACATTGCGGTATATGCCCGCGCCTTCGTACCACCAGCCCTCGTGCTCGCTGGTATCGACGTACACCGCGACAACGTTTTCCGCGCCGAAATCAACTACGTCGGTTATATCAACCTCAAACGAGGTATAGCCGCACTCGTTGGTCAGCATGTAGCAGCCGTTTACATATACGCGGCAATGCGTGGCTACGCCCTCGAAGTACAGCCGCACGCGCGCGTTATCGTCAAGCTCAGGCAATGTGAAGTGCTTGCGGTACCACGCGTTGTCGTACTTGAAAAAGCCCAGCGCTTCGTTATTGTGTTCGTCAGGGCGCTGAAGTATCGCGTAATCGTGCGGCAGATCCACGCGCGTCCATGTCTCGTGACTGATAAGGCCGCGCTCGCCGTAGTGTTCGTGCGAGTCAAGATAATCGCGCGCCGCCGGGCCGCAGCGCTTGCATTCTGTCTTGGCCTGAATGTATAGGGGCGATTTGCGCGCGGTTTCGGGTACGGTTATGTCTCCCTCATGGAAAAGCCAGCCGTCGTTAAACAGCGCTTGTGTACGCATAAGAACCATCTCCTCATATGCGGGGTTATCTCAATGTGAGAATTTTAACAGCGGTGTGTCGCCGTGTCAAGCATATATGGCTTTTGCAGTTTATTTATAAGATACACTTTGCAGCGTGACAAAAATCTGCTACAATACAATATAAGCGGTCTTACGCCCATGAGCGCGTCGGGACTGCTTGGAGTGTGTCTCAAAAACTCATGAGTACGCAATTTCGGGCGGCGCGGCGCCACTTCTGCGTCACAAGGCTCGACTTAGCACTGCGGCTAAGCCTTCTGGTCGCTTTCTTGAACTGACGAAAAATCCACTCGAACTTGCGGATTGTTCTTAGAGACACGCTCTATATAGATGCAGATATTCTTTCGAGGTGCATATGACTTTACTTACATTGACAGATGTTTGCAAGGCGTTCGGTGTAAACGTCATTTTGGAAAATATAAATCTGACACTGCAAAAGGGCCAGCGCATGGGTCTGGTTGGCGTAAACGGCTCGGGCAAGTCCACGCTGCTCAAGGTAATATGCGGCGAGGAGCAGGCCGACAGCGGCACGATCTCACTGGTAAAGGGCTACAAGGTCGGCTATCTGACTCAGCAGGCCGACATACTTTCCGACAGCACCTGTTATCAGGAAATGGAGCGCGCGATGGAGCCGGTTATGCGCATGGAGGACAAATTGCGCGAGCTGGAGGAGCAGATGGGTCAGGCGCACGACGACCCAGCCGAGTTCGAGCGCATATCCCGACAGTACGATCTGACGCTGCAGCGATACGAGCACGCGGGCGGCTATGAGTGGCGCTCGCGCATACGCGGCGTACTGAGCGGCCTGGGCTTTACTCAGGCGCAGCAGGAACAGCCCGCCAGCAGGCTTTCGGGCGGCGAGCGCACAAGGCTGTGTCTGGCGCGAATGCTGCTTATCGCGCCCGATCTGCTGCTGTTGGACGAGCCTACCAACCATCTTGATCTGGAAGCCACCGCATGGCTGGAGGAAGCGCTTAAAAAGTACGATGGCACAGTCATAGTCATATCGCATGACCGGTACTTCCTTGACGAAGTGTGCGACTGCATGGCCGAGCTGACCGGACGCCACCTGAAACAGTATGCGGGTAATTACACCGAATTTGCCCGCAAGCGCGCCGCCGACCGCGAGCGTCAGGAAAAGGAATACGAATTGCAGCAGGCCGAAATCGCAAGGCAGAAGGCGATAATCGCGCGCTACCGCATGTATAACCGCGAAAAGAGCATACGCGCCGCCGCCAGCCGCGAGAAGGCGCTGGAGCGCATGGAGCTGGTCGAACGCCCCACTGAGGAGCAGACTGTGCACTTCCGATTCACCGCGCGCCGCCGTACGGGCGACGACGTCCTCATGACCGAGGATTTGAGCAAGACGTTCGACGGCCGCGCGCTGTTCAACCACGTAAACATGCACATACGCGCGGGCGAGCGCGTGGCGCTGATCGGTCCCAACGGCGTGGGCAAGTCAACCCTATTGCGCATAGTCGTAAAGCAGCTGCCGCCCGACACGGGCTATGTGCGCTACGGCGCGAATCTTGACATAGGCTATTACGACCAGCATCAGGAAAACCTGCACATGGATAAGCAGGTTATCGACGAAATCTGGGACGACTATCCGTACATGGAGCCGGATCAGGTGCGCGGCGCGCTGGGGCTGTTTCTGCTGACCGGCGACGAGGTGTTTCAGCCGGTAAGCACGCTTTCGGGCGGCGAACGCGGCCGGCTGGCGCTGACAAAGCTGATGCTCCGGCGCGATAACTTCCTCATATTCGATGAGCCGACCAACCACTTGGATATGGACAGCCGCGAGGTGCTTGAAAAGGCGCTCAAGGATTTCAGCGGCACGCTGCTGTTCGTATCGCACGACCGTTATTTCATCAACCGGCTGGCCACGCGCGTGCTGGAGCTGGGCGAGGGCGGCGTGACCGAGTATCAGGGCAATTATGACGACTATGTGGAAAAAAAGCGCAAACTGGCGCTGGGCGAGGAAGAGGAAGAAGTTCAGGGCCGCACGCGCACCGAGATATACAAGGAACAGCGCAAGCAGCGCATGGCGCAAAACGAGCTGAGGCAACTGCGCGCGCGCGTACAGGACTTGGAGAAGTTGATTGCAAAGAAAGAGGACGAAATCGCGGCCATAGAGGAGCGCATGGGCGACCCGACGGTATATCAGGACCCGCAGAGCGCCGCACAGATCAATCAGGACTATGAGCGCGCCAAGGGCGAACTGGAGGCGCTGTACGACGAATGGAGCGAAAAGAGCGAGCGTCTGGAAGGCGCGGACGGCTGACGGAGGGTATGTAATATAAGATGGAAGACAGGGAAAATGGGAAAAAGAAGCGCTCGCTGTATTTCAAAATAAGTACGCATGTGTTTATCGTGGGCGCGTTGCTGCTGCTGTTTAATCGGCTGCTGGACAGCATGGGCGATCTGTTCGCATGGATTAGCGCTGCGTGGTCAACGATGCTTACGACGCTTATGCCGTTCTTCATCGCGGTAGTGCTGGCCTACCTTTTCCGCCCGGTTGTGGAAAAGATGATG
>USEE01000079.1 GCA_900553645.1 uncultured Eubacteriales bacterium | reverse complement strand
TAGGCGTTGAATACGCCGACGGCGACAGCACGCGCGTGCTGCTGGACGTAAACTGGGACTGGTATGTAAATCAGCTTACCACAGGCAAATACAGCGCCAATAACTGTATGCCCGCGTGCGGCGAAATGGTGCTTAACTACCTCAACCGAGAAAATCGCGTGACCACGCAGATGCTGCGCGCGTTAAGCCCGCACGATGGCAAGGGCTGGTACGATGTGGAGCTGTACGACGTGCTGACGGGCGAAGGCGTTAATCTGGAAAGCGAGTACTACATGACCGCTGAGAATATGACGCGCGATCTGGATGAAAAGCATCTGCTTATCGTCATGTGCAACTTTGACGGTGCGGAGACCGGGCACGCGATGGTTGTATGCGGATATGAATCCGGCCCGGCGGGCACATGGTTCATATGCAACGATCCCGAATCGCCCACTACCAATAAATATGGCAAACCCAGCGGCTATTTAAGGCGCGTCGAGGCGCAGGAACTTATCGCGGCGATGCGAAGGCATGTCAGCCGATACTTCAGGGTGATGAATTAATGATACGCACTTATGATGAGTTTGTGGATTTACTTAATGAAAAGGGCTTTCTGCTGTTAACCGGGCGCGACTACCTCAGCGTTGAGCAGGTGACGGACATTGACAATTGGTATACCGATACGCCGCTCGACCCGTGGAGTTGGAAGGACAAGCTGGCCACCCGGCGCGACGGCGCGTATTCGCACATGTTCGCGGGGCAGTGCGGCTTCATCAGCCGCGAATGGTTTCCGATGTTTTACGCCGCGTATTCGATTGATATTTACGACGAGTACGACGCGGGACTTGTGCCTAAACTCGCAATGAATATGTGGGAACTGTTCGAGGAGCGCCCGGTATGGGGCAGACCCGATCTGCGCCATGCGCTGACCGGGCGGTATGAGAAGAAAAGCGAGTTTGAATCGGCGCTGAAATACCTCGAACGCGCGATGCTGACAACCATTTCGGGGCAGGTACAGCCGGTCTCAATGCTGGGCTGGCCCGCGCTGGAATACTCGCGTACTGATACTTACCTTGCTGATTGGCTGGAGGGCGGGGAACAAGATGCGGCCAAAGCGCGTCAAATTATACGTGCGCGCGCTGAGGAAAACTTCCCTGCGCTCAAAAAGTCGGCATGTGCGCGCTACTTCGGCAGGGATTAAGGCGCTTGGTCAGGCACTTGCACTTCTGCTTGAACGTATGCCTTGCGGAATACCGGGAAAACTTTCAATAAAAATATGCGGCGACGCTTCGTATATGAAAAGGGGCATTGGATGGAATATCTGCGCAGATTCTTATGGTTTTTCGCCACGCGGCTGATGCTGCTTACCCTGATTGTGGCGCTTCTTATAGTAGGCTTTTATATGGCGATGAACTCGGCCAACATATACGTGCTTCTGACCGACGGCCTGACTGAGCGCGCCGAGGTGATTATCGACGGCGCGGAGTCAACGCAGCTGGGCGACTTTTTCGAGCAGTCATACCTGCAAAGCGATCAGCAGCTCATTGACGCAGGCAATGGCCTGTCCGTATATGAAAACTACAAGATAACCAGCTACAACCACAGTGTGTCGCTCAACTGGATGTGGAGCTGGCCGTGGAGTAACGCGGCGCAGGCCGAAATAACCGAGACCGTGTTCGAAATCGAGGGCAAGCCGCTCGCGTCGGCCGCGGACAAGGTAAATTCGGGAGAGCTAACCAGCTACCCGCCGCACTGGCAGGGCGGGCGCTACCGCGTGCAGCTAATCAAGACCGAGGGCCGCTGGCGCATCAATCAGATAATGCTGCTTGAGTCGATAGTCGAGCCGGATCCCACGCCCGCGCCCAGCGCCGAGCCGACCGCAACGCCCGTTCCCGAGGCGGGTTAAGCCGCTGTCTTTTCCGAGTTGCGACACTTGCGCCGCTTTAACTGTTCACAAACATTGAAAAGTATTGTATAATCGATACGAGGCCGCTTTTCGGCGTAAACGTGCCGGGAAGCGGCTATATTTGTATAAGGTGGAATGATATGCTTATTAAGGCGTATGCAAAGATAAACTGGACGCTCGGCGTAAAGGGCACGCGGCTGGACGGCTATCACGATCTGGACATGATTATGCAGAGCGTCGATCTGTGCGACGATGTTGAAATATGCGAGGCCGACGGATTCAGCCTTGTAATAGACGGCCCGCGCGGCGCTGGTCTTAGCGCGGGCGACGACAATCTGATGCTGCGCGCCGCACGGCTGATTCAGAGCGCATCGGGCGTGAGCAGTGGCGCGGCACTGCGCCTTACCAAACGCATACCGATGCAGGCGGGCATGGGCGGTGGCTCGAGCGACGCGGCGGCGGTGCTAAAAGGACTTAATGCAATGTGGCACGTGGGCATGAACGAAAGCGAACTTTGCGCGTTAGGGCTTAAACTGGGCGCAGACGTGCCGTATTGCATCGCGGGCGGCCTGTGCCGTGCCGAGGGACTGGGGGAACAGCTTACCCATGTAAAGGCAGCTCAGTCGGTCAGCCTGATCGCGGCCATGCCTGCTGTCGGCCTGAGCACTGGCGAGGTGTTCAGACGCTGCAAGTCCGGCATGACGCAGGACACGCCCCGTGCAATCGAGGCGCTTAACGCGGGCGACTGGCAATGGCTGCGCGCAAACACGCGCAACGACCTCGAACAGCCCGCACGCGATATGCGCCCGGAGATCGGCGCGTGCATATCGACCATGTACGACGCGGGCGCGAAGTTTGCGCGCATGACGGGCAGCGGCAGCGCGGTATACGGCGTGTTCGACGATGCGGATATTGACGCGGCGTTTGAGGCAATCCACCGCGCATACCCGGACAGCTTCATCGCGCATACGCTGGTTTGATGCGCACAGAAGGGGAGGACGCTGTATGCGCGTGTTAAGCTATGACGTGCCCGAATGCGACGACGGCCGTCAGATAAAATATGTGATGCGTTCGCGCTTAGGCATATCGCACAGGCAGTTAAGCCGCCTGAAAACCACCGACGGTATGAGCGTAAACGGCGCATCGGTTCACGCAAACCATGTCGTGCATACCGGAGACAAAATCAGTCTGCGCCTTGAGGAAGACATGGAGCGCGACGGCAGCGGCGCTCAGGCCGCAATCGACGATATGTCGGACGGCGGCGACGCGCATGTGCCGTCCGCTGCGCTGAATGAGCAGGTATGCGCGGCGCTGGATGAAAGGTACGCCGATACAATTGCAATGCTATCGCCCTCGGGCAAATCGCGCACGCAGGCCGAACTTGCGCGCGAAATCGTCGTGTACGAGGACGACGACACGCTGATAATAAATAAGCCCGCGCCCCTGCCAACTGGCGCAAGCGCCCGGCAGGACGGCATCACGCTGGAAAGCGTGCTGTTTGCGCGATACGGCTTAAACGGCGGCTGGCAGTTTCGCCCGGTCAATCGCCTTGACAAGGGCACCAGCGGCCTGCTTGCCGCGGCGCGCACGGCGCACGCGCATTTTGGGCTGCAAAGGCAATTGCATACGCCTGCCTTCGAGCGGGAATACCTCGCGCTGACCGTGGGCGCGCCCGCCGAGAAAAGCGGCGTTATCGACCTGCCCATAGGCCGTGAACCCGATTCGATAGTCAAGCGCCGAATCGACCCGGAAGGCCGCCCCTGCCGCACGCATTATGCGGTGCTGGGCGAACTGGGCGGCATAGCGCTGGTATGGCTAAGGCTGGAAACCGGGCGCACGCATCAGATACGCGTGCACATGGCGGCACTGGGCTGCCCGGTGTTCGGCGACTTCCTGTATGGTCAGGAGGACGAGCGTCTGCCCGGCAGATTTGCGCTGCATTCGTGGCACCTGTCATGCGTACAGCCCGTGACCGGCGAGCAGCTGGAATTTACCGCGCCCCTGCCCGCGCGTATGGCGGCGCTTTCGCCCAAGGTTGACAATTTTGTGCCAAACCTGAAGAGTTAACAGGTGTGGTATATAATGTTTGTACAAACGCTTTAAGCGTGCGGGAGGATGAAATATATGGAGCGGGAACAGGGGCTGTTCAGCGCATATTTTAACGCCGGGCAGGATGCTTTGCGCGGCAAACTAAACGATTGCCGCGACCTGACCGAGGTGGAGGACGCGGTGCGGCTGTTCTGGGATTCCATGCAGCACGATTTTACCGATAAGGTGACTGATTCGCGCGAACGCGAACTGGGCTACGAGCTGTTTGTGGTGGCCAAGAGCGCAATATCGTGTATGCTCAGCGTGTCCAACGCGGACGTGCTGTTTAAGGCCAATGCCAACGTTCAGCCGCGCAAGGAGCATAAGTTTGATTGGAAAAAGTACATCGGCGCGGGCGCAAGCGCGATACTGGCGGTGTATCTGTTCCTGGAAAATATGTTGGCGCCTATGGCCGTGGCGCTGTTCGTTACGGCGTGGCAGACGGTTGCGCTCAGGCGCGACGAGATAAAGCTGAATACGCCGCCCGCATTGCCTGAAGCGCAGGGCGTGCCCAAGGCTGACATAGATGAGCTTATGCGCAGGCTGGACAGGCTGTCGCTCAACATGGACGCGGCGTATGCGCGTATGCTGGGCGAAAGTGTGCAAAAGCTGCTGCCCGATGCGCTTAAATGGTCGCCCGATCAATTCGAGGCCGTGCAGATGCTTTGGGAAGCGCTCAAGCAGGACGACGGCAAGTACGCGCTCAAGACCCTGCCTCAGCTTATAATGTCGCTGGAGCAGCAGGGACTTACCATATGCGAATATAACGAAAATACGGCGGCGTATTTTGAGCGCCTGCCCGGCATAGAGGACGGCTATACCGTGCGCCCGGCGCTGATGCTGGGCGACAAGCTGGTCGCCAAGGGACAGGTCACGCAGAAGATGAGCTGAACGCGCCTGTGACGGAGTGCGGATTTATTTACGTTAAGGCATACGGCGCGACGATTTGGAGGTACTGATGAGCGAAAGAGAAGATTACCGGGAACTTACTCCCGAGGAGATAAAACAGCAAAACGACGAGCGCGAGGCAGAACTGCTGGAGGCGATCAAGCCGGTCGAAGCGCCGGTTATGGAGTTCTTCGGCGTGGACATGGGCGACGGCGAGTCGGCGGTGTCGTGGCTGCGTTCGGATACTCAGACCGAGCCGCAGATGCTTGAAATACGCGGCAGCAAGAGCATAATATCGGCACTGGGCATGATGAAGGACGGCACGGCGGTGATAGGCGAGGAGGCCTGCCAGATAGCCGACCCGATGGCGCTGCACCTGCGCTTTAAGAGCCGCTACCTGCGCGAGCCGCAGCTGATTTCGGGCTACATTGAGCAGTTTGCCAAGGTGCTGGTGGACGATCTGCGCAAGAGCGGCCGTATGCCCGAGGGCGCGAACGTGCGCTGTGCAATCGGCTGCCCGTCGGGCTGGAACGGCCAGACGCGCCGCGCGTATGCCAATCTGTTCGGCAAGGCGGGATTCCCCAACGTGCGCGTGGTGTCCGAATCGCGCGCGGCGTTCCTTTATTCGCGCGAATCGGGCGAACTGCGCATGTCCAGCGAGCTGCTGGGTAAGCCCACGCTGATAATCGACGCGGGTTCGTCCACGACCGACTTTACGTTCGTGGCCGAGCTGACCGAGCAGCGCCTGCCCGTGCACGACTTCGGCGATACTTCGCTGGGTGGCGGACTTATCGAGCAGGAATTGCTTCGACTCAACCTGCGCCGCTGCTGCGACACGGCCGTAAACGACCTGCTGGAAAAGTACCCGCAGTGCCGTTCGCGCTGCGAGATGGAGGCGCGCAAGGTGAAGGAGATGTACTTCACGCGCCGCCGCCGCGGGCATACCGACTCCATAGTGCCGTGCGAATCCTCGGTCAAGCTGTATTGCACCATGCCGCCCACGACCGTGGATATATCCTGCACCGACGCGGATATGGAAAAGGTGCTCTCCACGCCGATAGCCGAGCTGGACGGACTTAGCTTCACCGACGCGTACCGCCGCAGCCTTACCGACGCGCGCGATGCGCTGGGCCGCGAGGTCAGCGTAATTCTGATGACCGGCGGCGCGTCGCGCATGGACTTTATGCATAAAATTGCGGCCGATGTATTCCCGAACGCGCTGATAGTGCACGGACTGGAGCCGGAGTTCGCAATCGCGCGCGGCCTGTGCTATGCTCTGCGCACCGACGCGCGCGCCGAGGGCTTCACGCGCGACGTGGAAAAGCTGATTAAGTCGACCGCAGTCGAGAATATAGTCAAAAGCGAGCTGAACCGGCTGTTTTCCGACATATCTAAGCCCATTGCGCAGGCGATGACCGATAAGATTGCCGAGCCGGTATTCAAGCGCTGGCGCTCAGGCTCAATCGAGACCATAAACGACATAGCCGTCGAGATTCAGCGCACTACCGGCGAATATTTCCAGAGCGCCGAGATGAAGGCCGCGCTGGAGCCTTACGTGCTGGAATGGCTCAAGCAACTGCGCCCGCAGTTGGAGGCGCTCACCGACCCGATATGCGACCGGTACGACCTGCCGCGCACGGCGCTGCGCTTTAACGGCTC
>USEE01000078.1 GCA_900553645.1 uncultured Eubacteriales bacterium | reverse complement strand
TGAATATGAAAAAAGTTACAGTCGCGCTCGGAAGCATTGCGCTGATTTGTTTGCTAACCGTATCGGTCTTGGCGGGCGATTTGCCGGAAGTCGTGAAAACCGATACAAGCATTGACGTGATGCTCTGCCGCGTAGAAGCAGAATCGGAAGACGAAATGACGGTGGAAGTGCTGCGAGCGGAACGGCACAGCGTGGAAATCGGGGAACAACGGACGTTGGAGCGGCCGCTGCTTTGGGAGAGTGCGGAAAAGCAACGCAAGCCGCAAGTCGGGGACGAGCTGCTGCTGAGCGTGGCTGTGTCGGAAGAAGATGTAAAGCTTTACGATCCGCTGGTCTGTGCCTATGTGAAAAGCGATGAAGATGGGGAAGTGAAGCTGGTCACGGCGGGTTCCTCCATGCTGAAGAGAATGGAAGAATACCTCAACGCAGGGGCTTTCTATCTGCCGGAAAAGAGCGTTCAACCGGCGGCTTCCATAAGTCCGACAGAAAATCCGGAAGCCGGAGAAGCGGAAGAACCCGCGCAGAAACAAAGCGGCAAACCATGGCTGGCTGCTTTGACGGTGCTTTGCATCGCGGCGATTTACATCGCACAAAAAGTGCGCGGCAGGACTTGAATTTTAACGGGCGAGGCAGTATAATGATAGGCACGATGAGGGGGAAATCCCGTCGGAGAGCGCAGAAAAGAGAGCCCGCGGCTGGTGGAAGCGGGCGGCGCGCCGGCCTATCCGTCCCCGGAGTGCGGCACGAGGAGTGCAGCGGGCGCGCCCGTTACAGCGCGATCAAGCAGGGCGCAGAAAGCGTCAATGCGGGTGGTATCGCGGGTTTTATGCTCGTCCCGATTCGTTCGGGACGGGCTTTATTTTTAAGTTGTGCAATGATGGAGGATGAAGAGCATGTTGGACATCAATCTGATCCGTAAGGATCCGGAGTTCGTCAAGGCGGCGCTTGCCAAGCGCGAATACGAGGTGGATTTCACCGAGCTGCTGCAATGGGACGCTCGCCGCAAGGAGATCATCGCCGAGGGCGAGGCGCTCAAGGCGGAGCGCAACCGCATCAACAAGGAGATCCCGCGCCTGAAGAAGGAAGGCGCCGATGTTTCTGCCGTCATGGCGCAGATGAAGGAATCCGGTGAAAAGGTCAAGAGCCTGGACGAGGAACTGCGTCAGGTCGAGGCGAAGATCGAGGAGTTCGTTGCGGCGCTGCCCAACCTGCCTGCGGACGATGTTGTTGCGGGCGGCAAGGAGAACAACCAGGTCGTCAAGGTGTTCGGAGAGAAGCCCGTTTTCAACTTTGAGGCCAAGAACCATGTCGATCTGTGCACGAGCCTCGGCCTGATCGACTATGAGCGCGGCGTGAAGCTGGCCGGCAACGGCTACTGGCTCTACACCGATCTGGGCGCGCAGCTGGAGTGGGCGCTGCTGAACTACTTCATCACCACCCACATCAAGGACGGCTACACCTTCATGCTGCCCCCGCACATCCTGACCTATGAGTGCGGCTACACCGCAGGCCAGTTCCCCAAGTTCAAGGAGGATGTGTACCGTGTTTCCACCGGCGACGACAGCTTCCATTTCCTGCTGCCCACCGCAGAAACCGCGCTGATCAACCTCTATCGCGGTGAAATCCTCGAGGAAAAGGATCTGCCCAAGCGCATGTTTGCCTACACCCCCTGCTACCGCAGCGAGGCGGGCACCTACCGTGCATCCGAGCGCGGCATGATCCGCGGCCACCAGTTCAACAAGGTCGAGATGTTCGGCTACACTCGTCCCGAGGACAGCGACGCGATGCTTAAGGAGCTCATCGGCAAGGCCTGCGCGCTGGTCGAGGGTCTGGGCCTGCACTTCCACCTGAGCAAGCTGGCGGCGGGCGACTGCTCCGCGTCCATGGCGACCACCTATGACGTAGAGCTGTGGCTGCCCAGCATGAACGAGTATAAGGAGTGCTCGTCGGTATCCAACGCGCGCGACTATCAGGCGCGCCGCGGCAACATCCGCTTCCGCCGCGCGGATACTAAGAAGATCGAGTACGTGCACACGCTAAACGGCTCGGGTCTGGCGACCAGCCGCCTGATACCCGCGATAGTCGAGCAGTTCCAGCAGGAGGACGGCTCTGTGGTAATCCCCGAGGTGCTGCGGCCTTATATGGGCGGGCTGGAAGTATTGGAGCCTAAGAAGTAAGAATGGCAATGTAAGCCGACGGCTTCATATAGAATGTGATAATCAGAAAAATGACTGCTGCACAGCTTATTGTGCGGCAGTCATTTTATTCACTATGAGCATATCATGTTGAGGCAGTCAGTGCGTGTCACTGTTACTTGTACAACCCATACCTCTCCCGCACATCACCAAACGCCCGGGCCTCTTCACTCCATTCCTTAACGATCTCATCCGCGGACTTCTGATTCATTCTCAATTCGTCCGTACCGCTGAGCAAATCTATGCCCCAGCGCTTGCCCGGCTGCGGCGCGTTGAACTTGAAGTCATCCGGGTACAGCCTCTGCATCAGCCGCACCATGCGCACGCCCAGCTCCACCGGGCGCAGCGCGCGCCGGTCGGTTATGTGTATGCGCACGCCTGCGCATAATTCATTGACCTGCTTATAGTAAAGCGGCACAAAGTACGCCGTGCTGAAGCGCACGCCCGGCAGATTGAGCGCGTCCAGCTCGGCCTTCAGCTGCATCGGGTCGATGAACGGCGCGCCCACCTGCTCGAACGGACTGGTAGTGCCCCGGCCGTCGCTTACGTTGGTGGCCTCGAACAGGCATATGCCGCAGTACAGCGCAAGCGCGTTGATGCCGGGCATGTTGGGGCTGGGGTTGACAAACGGCAGGCCGGTTTCGTCAAAGTACATATCGCGCGTCCAGCCCGCGACCGGCACCACGCTCAGATTGCAGCCCAGCTTATACTCGCCGTTAAACATGCGCGCCAGTTCACCCAGAGTCATGCCGTGGCGAATCGGCACGTGCGTCAGCCCCACGAACGACAGATTTTCATCGCGGTTGGTGTTGCCCTCGATCGCGCCGCCGATGGGGTTGGGGCGGTCGAGTACGATGCACTCCTTGCCCACGGCCGCACACGCCTTCATCACGAAAAACAGCGTGGACGCATAGGTAAAGTAGCGCGCGCCCGCGTCCTGAATGTCGAATACTATCGCGTCCACCTTATCCAGACCCTCGCGCGGGGGCATGTACAGCGCGTCCAGCGCCGAGGTCGAGTTGGAATTTACAGTCACCTGATCGTCAAACATGCCGTAGACCGGCAGCCCGCTCCACTTGTCGATGTGATTCTCGATGTGCGCGCCGCCCTGCATCTCGCCGCGCACGCCGTGCTCGGGCGCGAACAGCGCGCGCAGGTCGCACTTGTCCTTCAATATATCCACGCTGGAGCGGTAGTCCCGCCCTATGCCCGAAGCGCCCGTGGCCAACCCCAATCGCTTGCCGCGAAATACGTCCGCGTATTCGTCAATCCGATCTATGCCGCAAATTACAGCCATGCCGAAACCTCCTAAACGCCGCAGAAGCGGCAAAATCGTCCTGCAACAATTATATCACTGCGCGGCGCGCAGGGCAACGGCGTATGCGGGCTAAAAAAACCGCCGCTTTTCAAAATGCGGGGGGAGTGGATCTATGTTCAGCCAGATATTAAGGCGGGTGATGCAGAAAGCGTTGCGCCGCCGTGAACGCCCTAAAAAAAGCGCCGCTTCTCAAACTGCGAGAAGCGGCCCACGCCTTTATATCAGCCTGACCTTATAAACATTCTCCACCGCGGCGACTGCCTTAACAACATTCGCGCCGATTTCACCGTCCGCGTCGATTACCGTATAGGCCAGCGCGCCGCGCGACTTGTTGACCATGTTGGCTATGTTGATTCCCTGCGCCGCCAATAGTGCCGTGACCGAACCTACCATGTTGGGCACGTTGGCGTGCAGCACGCACAGCCGCGCGCCGTCGGTATAGCCCGGGTCGCACGCGGGATAGTTGACCGAGTTGATTATAGCGCCGCGCGTCAGGTAGCCGGCCAGCTCCTGCGCGGCCATCTCGGCGCAGTTGTCCTCGCTCTCGGGCGTGGACGCGCCCAGGTGGGGCAGGGCGATCACGCCCTCCGCGCCCAGCATATCCTCCGACGGGAAGTCGGTCACATACCGGCGCAGTCTGCCCGCCTTAACAGCCTCAAGCACCGCCGCGCCGTCCACCAGCTCGCCGCGCGAGAAGTTGAGCAGCGCCGCGCCCGGCTTGAACTTACTCAGCATATCCGCGTCCACCATGCCGCGCGTCTTGTCAGTCAGCGGCAGATGCAGCGACACGAAGTCCGACTCAGCCAGCAGTTTATCCAAATCGCCGGCCTTATGCACCGCGCGCGACAGCATCAGCGCGTGCTCAACCGACAAAAACGGGTCGTAGCCGTATACGTCCATCTCCAGCGCGTGCCCGGCGTTGGCAACCATCGTGCCTATCGCGCCCAAGCCAATTACAGCCAGCTTCTTGCCCTTCAGCTCCGGGCCGACGAAGTGATTTTTGCCCTTTTCGACTAAGGCGGCTACCTTGTCGCCCTCGCCCTTTAACGTGCGCGCCCACTCTATGCCGCCCACAATGTCGCGCCCGGCCAGCAGCATACCCGCGATCGTCAGCTCCTTGACCGCGTTGGCGTTCGCGCCGGGGGTGTTGAATACGACTATGCCCCGCTCGGAGCACTTGTCTACGGGTATATTGTTGTAGCCAGCGCCCGCGCGCGCCACGGCCAGCAGGCTGTCTGATATAGGCATATCGTGCATCTTGGCGCTGCGCACGATGATTGCGTCCTCGTTGTCTATCTCACTGCCCACGGCGTAGTCGGCGGTGAATACTTTGTTTATGACCGGCGAGATCTCATTAAGCGTCTTTATGCGAAACATTGTGTTGCTCCTTTCCGCCGCGCGTCATTCGTTTTCCAGTTCAAACTGCTTCATGTACTTTATGAGCGCCTTAACGCCCTCGATGGGCATGGCGTTGTATATGCTGGCGCGTATGCCGCCTACCAGCCGGTGCCCCTTCAGCGCGATCAGCCCGTGCTTTGCCGCGCCCTTGACAAACGCGTCGTCCAGCTCCGGACTGCCGGTCACGCACGTCACGTTCATGCGCGAACGGTAGCGCGGCTCCACGTTGTTGCGGAACAGGCGTGAATTGTCGATGAAGTCGTACAGTATCTTTGCCTTTTCGATGTTGACCTGCTCTATGGCCTTAACGCCGCCCACGCTTTCCAGCCACTCCATGCACAATTTGGCCATGTAGACCGAGTAGGTGGGCGGCGTGTTCAGCATGGAGTCCTTTTCGGCCTCGGTCTTATAATTGAATATCTTGGGGCAGCAGGGCAGGGCGTGCCCCATCAAATCGTTGCGCACGATGACTACAGTCAGACCCGCCGGGCCGATGTTCTTCTGCGCGCCCGCGTAAATCACGCCGAATCTGCTCACGTCGTAGGGCTCGGACAGTATCGACGAGGACAGGTCTGCGCACAGCGGTATGTCGCCCACGTCGGGCAGCGCGTCGTAGCGCGTGCCGAATATCGTGTTGTTGCCGGTGATGTGCACATAGCTCGCGTCCGCGCGGAACATGTCGCGCTTCAGCTCGGGTATGAAGGTGTAGCCCGCGTCCTTGCTGGAGGCCGCACAGCGCACGTCGCCGTAGCGCTGGGCTTCCTTCATGGCGCCGTTTGCAAAGTTGCCGGTGTCAACGTAGTCGGCCTTGCCGGTAATGCCGATCAAATTCATGGGCACGGCCGCGAACTGACCCGTCGCGCCGCCCTGCAAAAACAGCACGGTATATCCCTCCGGAACGCCCATCAGGCGCTTAAATACCGCCATTGCCTCGTCCCATATCTCAAGATACATCTTGTTCCGGTGGCTCATCTCCATTACCGATACGCCGGTGGAGCCGTAGCACAGCATCTCGTCGGCGGCACGCTTTAGCGCGCTTTCGGGCATGGCGGACGGGCCGGCCGCAAAGTTGTAAACTCGTTCCATAATAATATCCTCCCTTTCCGAATCCCGGCAACGGCTGCATTGCCGCGCGTGCGCGCCGAAAAGCATGGCGGACGCATTATCGCTTCAGCACGGGAATTGGGTAGTATTATAACGCAGTCGAGCAGGAATTTCAATATGAACGATAATTTTTTCACGAACAATTTATTTGGTAGATAATTATTCATTCAGTGACAAAAACCAATGGAGTTTTATGATGGCAAGGCGGGTGATGCAGGCAAATCGATTTTGAAGATGCAAAATGTTGCGGATGAGAGATAAGGTGAACTTGCGAGAAACGCAATTATATCAATCCGTCAGTATGACAGCGGGCGAGATTCAGGCATAAATCGGCGGCAAACGAGTTGGTAAGCCGTGAAAGATAAACTTTGACAATAAATGCACAAACGAATCGGATTGCATGAAACGGCTAAAAAGAATTACGGACATATAAGATGATTCATTTACGGGCAGAGAAGATTTGTTCGGGAAATGGTTATGTGACTAGCGATAAGAGGGCGGTTTTGAATAA
>USEE01000077.1 GCA_900553645.1 uncultured Eubacteriales bacterium | reverse complement strand
ATATACGCTTCCTTCTCGGCCGGGCGGTTTTTCATTTCGGCGGCCTTCTTTTGGTACTTTTCGCTGGTATTGCCCAGAACGGCGTAGGAAGCGATCTTGCTTTCCTCAACACCGGGCTGGTTGAACGCGTCAATGTCCAGCAGCTCGCCAACATAGGCGGTCGTCATCTCATAGAAATAGATCAGCTGACCCAGCGTGTAGGCGTTGACCTCGGGCAGCGTGATGACCTGACTCATGCGGCCCTTCTTGTACAGCGCATACTCCGTGCCCTGACGCTCCGCCTCGATCAGCTGGTTCAGACTCTTGCCGCCCAAGAAGGCCACGTCCGGGAACTCCTCGCAGCCGTGGGGGATCGGGCTCTCCGCACGGAACTCGCCCACCTTCAGGAAGGTGATGCACTTGTCATACGGACCCTCGGTGTACAGCTGAAGCTGGCTGTGCTGGTCGGTCACGCCCAGAGACTTCACAGGGGTCTGGCCATGATTGCACGCCATGCCCTTGCGGGTCACGTTCTTGCCCAGAGACTCCGCCCACAGCTGGCAGAACCAGTCCGCCATGTACTTCAGGCTGTCCGCGTAGGGCATCGTCACCTGCACATTGATCCCCATGTCCTCCATGCAGATGTATTGCAGCACCGCCTCCAGCAGCGCGGGATTCTTCCATACATCATCGCCCTTGCAGCGCGCATCCATGGCCGCCGCACCCTCCAGCATGGCGCGAATGTCAATGCCGCATACCGCCGCCGGCAGCAGACCCACGGGGCACATTTCGGAGAAACGGCCGCCTACATCGTCCGGGATGAAGAAGGTCTTGAAGCCTTCCTTATGGGCGATTTCGCGACCGGCCGCGAACGCATCCTCGTTCTCTACCGCGATGATCTCGTCATATACCTTGGTGTTCAGCGTGTCAGGCACAAAGCCCGCGCCGATGCCCTGAATCTTGTGCGGGCCGGATACGCCCTTGGACAGTACGGGTGAACCCGCAGGCTCAACCGCAACCACGCGCACGTTCGGATTCTGGGACTTCAGGTATTCGCCCACGCCGGTGATGGTGCCGCCGGTGCCTACGCCCGCGACGAATATGTCAACCTTGCCCTCGGTATCGCGCCAGATCTCGGGGCCGGTCGTCTCGCGATGCACCTGCGGGTTGGCCGAGTTGGTGAACTGGCTGGGGATGAAGCTGTTCGGGGTCTCGGCTGCCAGCTCCTGCGCCTTGGCGATAGCGCCCTTCATGCCTTTCGCGCCCTCGGTCAGCACCAGCTGTGCGCCGTAAGCCTTGAGCAGATTGCGGCGCTCAACGCTCATCGTCTCGGGCATGGTTAGTATGACCTTGTAGCCGCGGGAAGCCGCGACGGAAGCCAAACCTATGCCGGTGTTGCCGCTGGTCGGCTCGATGATTACCGCGCCGGGCTTCAGCTCGCCCTTGGCCTCGGCATCGTCCAGCATGGCCTTGGCTATACGATCCTTTACGCTGCCCGCCGGATTGAAGTACTCCAGCTTGACCAGTACGGTGGCCTTCAGATCATGCGCCTTTTCATAATTGCTCAGCTCAAGCAGGGGGGTGTTGCCGATAAGATCGGTTACAGTCTTAAAAACTTTCATCGTGATTTCTCCCTTCATATTAAAACGATATACGTCGTGATGCCATAAATTATGTTCGCAGCAGGGCGCGTCTACACTTGTCGGTCGCGCCCCGGGGTATCCGTGCCATATTGACGACACCATTGATTTTACGGAGCAGACGCCTTTCAGCGCCTGCATCACAATAACCGTAATTCCCTATCTGGTTAATGGGATTATATACCTGCCGCCGCGATTTGTCAATAATCATTTGGCACCTGCAATGTAAACAGTTTGCAAATCGGCGCGGCATGGATTAAGTTTTGAGCAGAGCCAAATTGCACTTGCTGTAAATGCGGCTTTGTTCGTATAAGAATGAATAAAGCGTCTGCCCTTAAACCGATAAAGCGCCGTCCGTTCGGCTTTTTGCATAGATAATTGCATTTTTGATATGCAGGCATATTGCAAATATCTCGCTGATACTATCTGTTTGCAAGTAGATGCGCAGTATGATATAATAACATTTATCCGCATAGAACGCGGCGCAAAGTATTTTAGGGAAGTGCGATACGGGTGAAGATAATCATAGCCGGCAACGGCAAGGTGGGTCTGGCCCTTACGCGCCAGCTTACGTCGGAAGGATACGATGTCACGCTGATCGATTCTAACAATAACGTATTGGAATCCAGCATAGAGCGGTTCGACGTAATGGCGGTATACGGCAACTGCGCCTCAATGGAGGTGCTCAGACAGGCCAATATTGAAGAAGCCGATCTTCTGATAACGGCGACCAGCGCGGACGAGGTTAACCTTTTGTGCTGCATGACCGCACACGGCATGAACCGCCGCCTGCATACAATCGCGCGCATACGCAATCCGGAGTATACCGAGCAGGCATACACGCTGCGCGATATGTTCGGCCTGTCCATGGCGGTAAATCCCGAACAGCAGACCGCGGCCGAGGTCGACCGGCTGCTCAGGTATCCGGGGTTCTTAAAGCGCGATACGTTTGCCAAGGGCAGGGTGGAGATAGTCGAGCTGCTGGTGGACGAGCACAGCAAGCTGTGTAACGTGACGCTATTACATCTGGGCGGCATAGTCAAATGCCGCGTGCTGGTGTGTGCGGTGCTGCGCAACGGCCGCACAGTCGCGCCGGACGGCGACTTCGTGCTCAAGGCCAACGACCGCATATTCGTTACCGCGCCGGCCAACAACCTTGCAATGCTGCTTAGCAATCTGGGAATAGTCACGCGCCGCGTGCGCCGAGTGATACTGTGCGGCGGCGGGCGGCTGGGCTATTATCTGGCGCAGAAGCTGTCACAAAACGGCGTAGCGGTGCAGCTTATCGAACAGGACGCGGCGCGCTGCCGCCAGCTGGCGGGTATGCTGCCCGATGTGAGCATAATCAACGGCGACGCAAGCGACACGAACCTGCTTGAGAGCGAGAACATCAAGGGCTGCGACGCGCTGGTTACAATGACCGGCCTTGACGAGCTTAATATGATAATATCGCTGTACGGCCGCAGCGTGGGCGTGCCGCATATCGTGACCAAGATAAGCCATAACGAAAACAGCGACATCGTTGACAGTTTGCCGCTGGGCAGTGTGGTCTGCCCCAAGGAGCTGTGCACGAATACGATAGTGCGCTATGTGCGCGCCATGCAGAACCAGGTGGGCGCGGCGGTATCGGTACACTCGATAGCCAACGGTCAGGTGGAGGCGCTTGAGTTCCGCGTGGAGTCCAATACACCGCACTGCGGCGAAGAACTGCGCAATATACACCTCAGGCCCAACGTGCTTATCGTGTGCATAACGTCCAAGGACGGCCCGATGATACCCAACGGCGCATCCTCGTATGAACCCGGCAATACCATCGTTATCGTCAGCAGCAGCAATACCATAATCCACAATCTCAATGAGATATTTGATGACTGAGGGCCGAAATGAACTTCAAGATTATAGGACGCATAATGTCCTGGATACTGATGATCGAGGCGGCGTTCATGCTGCCGGCCGCGCTGGTGAGCTGGATATATGCCGAGCATTACGCAATGATAGTATTGCTGATATGCACGGCGCTGACCGGCAGCGTAGGAGTTATACTGTATTTTCTGTGCCGCAAGGCGCGTATGGGCATGTTCGCGCGCGACGGACTGGTGTGCGTTGGACTTAGCTGGATAGTAATGAGCCTGTTCGGCTGTCTGCCCTTCTGGCTGTCGGGCGAAATCCCCTCGTTTGTGGACGCGTTGTTTGAGATCGTGTCCGGTTTTACTACGACCGGCGCGTCGATACTTAACGATGTAGAGGCCATGTCGCATGGAATGCTGTACTGGCGCAGCTTCAGCCACTGGGTGGGCGGCATGGGCGTGCTGGTGTTTTTGCTGGCTGTGCTTCCGCGCAGCGGCAAGTATCGCGGCTATACGATGCACATACTGCGTGCCGAAAGTCCCGGCCCGGATGTGGGCAAACTGGTGCCCAAAATGCGCCAGACCGCGAGCATACTGTACGCGCTGTACATAGGCCTTACCGTGGCCGACGTGATATTCCTGCTGCTGGGCGATATGGACGCGTTCGAGGCACTGTGCACGGCGTTCGGAACGGCCGGCACGGGCGGCTTCGGCGTGCGCGCCGACAGCATGGCCAGCTACAGCCCGTATATTCAGAACGTGTGCACGGTGTTCATGTTCCTGTTCGGCGTCAACTTCAATATTTACTACCTGCTGCTGATGCGCAGGGGCAAGTACATACTGTGCGATGACGAACTGCGCATGTACGTGGGCGTGGCGCTGATAAGCATAATACTCATCGCAATCGACATACGCTCGCTGTATCCGAGTCTGGGCGATACCGTGCGCCACAGCGCGTTTCAGGTGTCCACGATAATGACCACGACCGGCTTTGCCACGACCGATTTTGATCAGTGGCCCAGCTTTTCCAAATCCATACTGCTTACGCTTATGGTAATAGGCGCGTGCGCGGGCAGCACGGGCGGCGGCTTCAAGTGCAGCCGCGTGGTGCTGCTGGTAAAGGCGCTGCGCCGCAACATATACCATGTACTGCATCCTCAGAATGTGCAGAGCATTCGTATGAGCGGCCATACGGTCGATGAAAAGGTGCTGGAAAACACCAATGCGTATCTGGCGGCATACGTACTTATCGCGTCGTTCAGCTTCGTGCTGCTGTCGCTGGACGGTTTTTCGATAACCACAAACTTCTCGGCGATGCTGGCCTGCCTTAACAACATCGGCCCCGGCTTCGAGGTAGTGGGCCCCATGTACAACTATTCCTAGTTCAGCCCGCTTGCAAAGATCGTGCTGATATTCGACATGCTGCTGGGCAGGTTGGAGATATTCCCGATACTGCTGCTGTTTACCCGCCGCACATGGCGAAAATGGTGATTGTATTTTCAATCACATAATCAAATGTCCGACGGGAAACGTATTGCCTGTCGGACATTTTTATGCTATTTTTAAGCCAGAAGCAAATCCCCTATGAGGGAGGGGTAAAACATGGCTTTTTTTCAAAATACGCGCAAGCCGGAGGGCGTGGGCGGTAAGATAATGCTGAACATGATGAATGTAGGGCATTCGGGCATGGCTGAATGGGGATTTAGACATATCGACGTGCATGATGGCGATGTATGCCTGGATATAGGCTGCGGAGGAGGCGCGAATGTGAAGCGTCTGCTTGAAAAAAGTGGGCGCGGCAGGGTAATCGGCCTTGATTATTCGGAAGTGAGCGTGGAAAAGTCGCGCAAGGTAAACCAAATGGCAATAGAGGCGGGAAGCTGCGAAATATTGCAGGGCAACGTGATGCAGCTGCCGTTTGGCAAGGCAGCGTTCGACGTGATTACGGCGTTCGAGACGATATACTTTTGGCCAGACATTGATAAAGCATTTGCTCAGGTATATAGCGCTCTGAAACCCGGCGGCACGTTCATGGTCTGCAACGAGGTAAGCGGAGAAAAGGCGGGCGATAAAAAGTGGATGGACATAGTGCAGGGCCTGAGGATATATGCGCCCGACGTGATAGCCGATGCATTGACGTCAGCGGGCTTTTCGGGTGTCAAGATTGACAAAAATTCAAAAGACTGGGTGTGTTACCTGCCGCAAGGCATAAAGCGAACTTCATACATGCAAAAAATAGCGAGCCGGTTGGCTCGCTATTTGCGGATTTATGTCTTAACGCGCGATATGCAGTTCGTCGGGCGGCGCTATATGCTGTATCAGCGAAAGCAGCAGCACCGGCACGAACACCCTGCCGAAGGATTCAACCCACATAAGCACCTGTATATTGCAGAACTGGAATCCGCCTATGGTCAGCATAAGGTCGGGGAAGGCGCCCACGAACCATGTGCCGAACAACATGCCCAGGAATGCCGCGATGTTGGTATCCAGCGTGTAGAACGCAAAGTAACTCACGCGGTCGCTGTCGGGCATGTTCATAAAAGGCATGTTGGTGACGGCGGTATTCATGAGCGTGCCGAACATATGCTGCGAAAAGCGTACGATTGTAAGCAGCCACAGGTAGTTGTTCGCCGTGACCAGCGAATATACGGCCGACGGTATCGCATACAGTATGCCGCCGATTGCGAACGAGCGCATCCAGCCTATCCTGCGGATTATGCGCTTTGCGGGCGTCATGAATATCAGCAGGAATACAGGGTAAAACATGTTCAGTATCGATGTAAACGTGTAGCTGGTACCGACGTTATTGAGCAGGTAATAGTTTATCGCCGATGCATCGGTATTGCCGAAGAACGTCCACAGCACCAGTATCATCTGTGTAAGCATAAAGCGCTTGTGCGAAAACGGCTTTGTGAATACGTCGGTGAATCGCACCTTGTCGCCGGTGTGCGCATACGGATATTCGACCGGCGAAAGCAGTATCAGCAGTTCCACAATCGCAAGTCCATAAGCCGCAAAGCGCAGTATGACGATTATCGTATAGGCATACGGCGAAGCGGAAAATGCATCCGCGATAAAGCT
>USEE01000076.1 GCA_900553645.1 uncultured Eubacteriales bacterium | reverse complement strand
GGCGCAGCGACGCCCGAAATTGCGTACTCAGGAATTTTTGAGACACACTCTAGTCCAGATACACGGCTATTGCCTCAAACGGCGCGTTCAGCGACACCGTAAGGCAGCCGTCGCCCAGATACACGTCGTTATTCTCGCTGCGCATAATGCGCCGCACGCGGCGCGCGCTCACCGGCAGAGTCACGCTCGCCGGGAAGCTGCCGCCAAACGTATGGATCACCGCGAGCGTTTCGCCGCCCGACGTGCGCACTATGCCCTGCCAGCCCGTGGGATGCCGCCACGATTCGGACACGTCGCCGTGGAAGCTGGTCACGCCATCGCGGATTATATGGCGCACCGCCTTATAAAACGCTATGCCCTCGTCCACCTTTTTCCACTGTTCGTCCGACAGATCCAGCATATCGCCGGACAGGCACATTACGCCCAGGAAGGTGTTGACCAGAGAATAGTTCACACGGCGCAGACTGTCGGTCTTGCGCAGCACGGCCCATATCTGCGACTGGCCGGGCAGTATCATGCGGTGCAGGTTTGCGGCGATGATCGGTATCTCCTGACATTCGTGCGCGTCCGAGAACGAGGCCATGTCCGCAACCCCCATCATGGACGGCTCCAGCCGGTGACCGCCCGAGGAGCAGTTTTCTATATACAGCCCCGGAACGGCCGCGCGCATTTCGCGGAAGAAATCCAGCGTGCCTTGCATGTTCTTGCGCAGGCCCTCGCCCAATCCGTCGGGATCGTCGCAGCCGATGCCTATAGTATCGTTATAATCCACCTTTATGTATTCAAAGCCGCATTTCTGCAAAAGCCCCGTCACGCGTTCGGCCAGATATTCATGCGCCTTGGGCATACGCATATCAAGGAAGCGCCGCTTTGCAGAGCCTAGCACGTGGCCGCGCTTTTTGAGCAGCAGCTCGTCGCGCTCAAACAGTTCGGACATGGGCGCGCAGTTTTCGGCCTCGAACCATATGCCCGGCTTAAAGCCACAGGCGCGTATTGCGTCCGCAGTGGCCTTCAATCCGTCCGGGAACATTTCGGCATTGGGTATCCAGTCGCCGCCGCACTCGCTCCATTCCAGATTGCCCCTGCCGTACCAGCCGGCGTCCATAACCATAAAGTCGATTTCGTGACCGCGTATGCGATTTGCGATTTTTACCATGTTTTCATGCGTAGGATTGCCCCATGTGGTGCAGTATTCGTTGAACAGCACGGGCAGCTCTTCATCGCGGCGCAGCCAGTTTTCGCGCTGCACCGTGAGCAGCCGCTGGGACGCCGCGTCCACGCCGCAGCGCCCCGCCGTTACGTATGCTTCGGGCGTTTCAAAGCGTTCGCCCGGGTTGACCGTGCGGCGCCAGCGGCCCGTCTCATCGTCCGGCAGGCCTATCGACATGCTAAGCCCTTCGCCCTGACGGCGCAGTTCGCACTGCCACGAGCTGGGGCAGGCCAGCTGTATAGCCCACGTCACGCCCGCCTTTTTGTCCTCTACCGCCGCAAACGGGAACCAGCCGCGCACGGGCATGGAGCCGATTTGAGCAAACTTTTCGATGCGCATACCATAGCCCGACCAGGACGACTCCAGATGCATGCTCTCCACGCTTTCGCTGTGCAGCCGACCCTCGGCGCTCCACGCGCTGTGCACGCGGTGCACGGTCAGCGCGCCCACGGCGTCCGCCGGGGTGAAGGGCGTGATATTGCCCACGTTCACGCTGGTAAGCAGGTCCAGCGTCAGCGGCGCATCGGTATTGTTTTCAAACGCCGTGGACACGCGCAGCGCTTCCAGACCCTCATGCCATGCGGCGCGGTGATAGATAGTGCGTCCGGCCGCATCCGCAATCGCAGTGATTATCGCATCGTCCCGGCGCTCCTGCCCGACCAGGCGCATCTCATCGACCACATCCGAGCACGCCAGACTATGGCCGCCCGCAAAGCTGCCGGGCGCGACGTCATACAGCGTATGGTACTGCGCGAGCGGCTCCAGTTTCCACTGCTTGTCCAGCACGCAGTCCGCCATTTCCACAGGTATCAGCATCATGCCCACATGCCGCTCCTCATCGGTCAGATAGCGCAGCAGCATATCGCCCAGCTTGTATTCGCTAAGTATTTTCATTTTGCACACCTCCGCTTATTCCAGCGTAAAGGACAGAAGCGACGCGTTGCCGCCGCCGCTATACGTCAGGTAAATGGCGTTTACGCCGTCGGGTATGGCGACGTCCGCGCTGAAATCAGTCCATATATTGGTAAACCTTAGCGGCACTCGCCCCAGCTCCGGGCCGTCCCATGCGGTCTTTACAATAAAGCAGCCGCCCGCATACCCGCGCACGCGCAGCGTTATGCGGCTTATGCCACGGCAATCGAAGTACTTGAAGCCGCAGGTTGCCGTATCGGCCATGTTCATTATATAGCCCGGCTCGCGGTCGCCGTCGCGGCCATCCTGCGTTATTCGGGGAAATCGGCCGTCCAGCCAGAAGCCGTTTTTGCCCGATCCGCCGGTATACATGTTGTCCTCGGATGTAAACAGGTTGCATGCGATATAGGCGGGATACGTGCCCCTGCCCTCCAGCGGGCCGCCGTTCAAGCCGCACGAGGTCATTTCCACCTGCGGAATGGAGCCGTCCGGCAGCAGCGTCACGCGCTCGGCCATACCCTGACGGCTGTAATTCGTGCCGTTGGTATGGCGGTGGTAGAATATATAGTAATCGTCCCCCACCTTTACAAGGCCGCCGTGGTTGTTAGCGCCGTAGAACATGGGCTTTTCGGCGGGCTTATACGTGGATATTCCTATGTCATTGTTGCTTACGATCACGCCGCCGAATTTGAAGCCGCGGTCGGGGTACTTGCTGGTGGCATAGCACAATTCGTGCATCACTACCGACGAATATACAAAGTAGTACGTGTCGCCGAACTTGCGTATGGACGAGGCCTCGAAAAACTCGTGTCCCTCATAGCCCGAACCGCTGGAGTAGCAGCCGGACGGCATTATTATATTAGGGCCTTCGATCACGGTCAGCATATCCCTGTCCAGTACGGTGACCATGGGGCCGTGGCGCGTCGGGTCGTCGCCCCAGCAAAAGCCGGTGTACAGATACGTCCGGTCGCCCTCGGTCAGCACGCCCGGGTCGAACTGCGGCTCGTCGCCCTCGCCGCGCCCCAGATACGTGCCGTCCGGGTGATGCACGTAGCCATAGAACTTATACTCGCCCGCAGGCGTATCGCACACGGCCACGGACACTATGTCCACATGATCCAGCACGTAATAAAGGTAATACCGGCCGTCCGGGCCCTGCGTAACGTCGGGCGCGTACAGACACATGGAGCCGTCCTTGTTAAGCGGGTCGGAAACCTTTGGGTAGATCACGCCCTCATAGCGCCAGTCCTTTAGGTTGTCAACGGGCGCAGACCAGCACACATAGTCGTTTAAGCAGTATACCGGGCCGCGGAACTGGTCGTGCGAGCCGTACACGTACACGCGATTGCCGAATACATGCGGCTCACCGTCGGGAGTATACTCCCAGCTGGGCAAGTATGGGTTATATGCCTGCATTGCGCATCTTCCTTTCATTTTGGGATATAAAGCGATTCCTTGGGAGCCGCCGCTGTTCCGTGTGTACGCCGCGCGCGGCTGCGCTACTTTTACTATAGCACATATTTGGAATATGGGCTATCATTTTATTAAAATTGAGGACGCATGTGTGCTGGATAAATCGCGGCCGCGCCAGGTATAAGTAAAACAGGCTGATACCCATTTTTTGAGCGGCAGCCTGTCTTAATTCTTTCTGCTATGCTTATCTATCCATTCAGGATATGCCCTAAACGCATCAAAGCTCTTCCAAAGCTTCCAGTACCCAGCGGAACCTGGTGTCGTCTACGTCATACCATATGGTGCAGTCCGCGCCTATCACAAGGCCGTTTGTATTGCCAAACGCCGCCTTGTAATCCAATACCGTCTTCTTGGTAAATTCCTTTATCTCCTCACGCGTGCCGGAGGAATGCAGCATGTGTCCGCGCCTGTTGTCAAAGCCGCCGATCACCGTCTTGCCGCCGAAGAACTTCCTGCCCTCTATAAGATCCATATTTTCTATAAATATAGCCCAGTTAAATGCCTTGGCCGGATAGTCCTTCCATACTTCAAGATTGTTGGCGTCGCCGGCCCAGCCGCAAAGGTGCGCTATGTTCATATCGCGCACTTCCTTGGCGCCCGCGAGCACCTTAAGGTCGCTGGGCGCAACTATCCGGGCATATTCCTCCGTTGTAAACCTATCCTTTTCGCCGCCCTGCAGCGCCATATAGATTCCGGCGCATCCGCCTTCCGTCATAAGCGCCTGCGACAGTTCCAACGCGTCTTCCGCTATGACGTCCAGTCCGGCAAGCACGCTCTTGCTATCCTCCTTGAGATGGGCCATTACCATTTCCTCGCGATCACAATGGCGTATCAGAGAAAACGGAGCGAATATATTGTAGAAGGTCAGGCAATCGCCCTGCAGCGTATCGTTTATTCGCTTTGCCCTGTCCAGCTGACCCTTATAATAATCGCTGTTCTTTCCGCCATGCTTTATATTACGCCAATCCGAAGGAACCTTTACGTCGTACATAGCGGGGCAATCGTATCCGTCCGACATGATCTTTATGTAATCGACGCCCGTGGACTTATAATAGTCCATGTGAGCCTTAAGACCGTTGTCGTTGCCCAGCCTGTCATTCTGGTAATGGTACCAAAAACTGAATGGTACTCTGTCCACCGGTTTGCCGTTAAAAGCGTTTGTCAGTCGTTCTACCTTGTTCATGATAATACCTCCCGTTCATTTTTTTACATATCCATTATCAGCACATTAGAGTGTGTCTCAAGCGGGACAATCCGCAGTTTCGAGTGGATTGTCCCGCTTGAGACACACTCTAAGACAAATGTCATGTGTCACGCCGCCCCATCGTTTTTTACAACAACATTATACTCGATTCTTCGCGATTATCCAATCCCTGCATTTGACATATTTTATCGTTTGTTTGGTAGAATGTGGAAAAGCGCGCGGCCTTGCTCCCGATTGCCGACGGAGCAAGGCCGCATTTTAAATCGATCAATTCTACTCTGCATGAATCGACGCACTTTAAGCGTCGCGCTTCAGCATTCAAAAGCCGCTTTTCTATAGGGGCATCGCCACATGCCGCGCCGTAAGCGTCAGATATCCAGATGCTCAAACCGCCGCACAGATATTCTATACCCCGCCCATGTCAACGCGGCGTACGCGATTATGCCTATTGCCAATACGCACAGCTTTTCTGTCATGAACTGCGGATCGGGCGTGTCCAGCCGGTCGCGCACGAACGGCACGACGTGCGCCGCAGTCTCGGCCAGCGCTACGTACACAAACACCGCGATGCTGCCGCGTATGAACGCGCCGCCCACCTTGTCGGGCGCGGAATAGTAGCGCGTGAAGAACACGATGTTAAACAGCCCCAGCATGATCAGCGACAGCCCGAACAGCGCAACGTTCGCGTCCATACCGGCGGCGTTAGGCGCGGGCACCAGCCGCGCGCGCAGTACGGCGAACGGTATCGCGGCAATCACTTGAACGCATTCCACGATTAAGGTAAATATGAAGCGCCCGCGCACTATGTCGCGCTTGGCCACGGGCAGCATCATCGAATACTGTATATCGCGGTTCTCGCGGCCGGTAAGGCACACGAAGAACAGCCCCAGCGTGGTATAGAAAAACGCCACGTAGTACGGATAGTTGGGTATAATCAGCATCGCGGACAGCAGCCAGAACAGCGGCACCGTCGGGTGCAACGCAAGTTTGAATTCCTTTTTAATCAGTGCCTTCATGAATTACTGCGCCTCCTTTTCCATATGCACGATTACGTCATCCAGCGCGGCCGGTGTTGTCGCGATATTAAGCTTAGCCGCGTCGGATTTGCGCACCAGCGCACTGAAGCCGCGGCGCGCGGGCTTTGCGCCGATAAGCAGATTTGCAGGAATGCCACCTATCGCGTCTTCCGGGATTTCGGCCACCACGTATGCGTTTACCAGCTCCTCCAACGCACAGCACGCCTGCATCTCGCCCGCGCGGATGTAGGTTATACGATCGGCGCACTTATCCAGATCGGACGTTATGTGCGTGGAGAACAGTATGCTCACGCCCTCGCGTTTAAGCCCCAGGAACACGTCCAGCAGGTCGTCGCGGCTTACCGGGTCAAGCCCGCTGGTCGGCTCGTCGAGCAGGAGCAGCTCGGCTCTGTGCGACATAGCCAGCGCGAGATTGTACTTAACCTTCATGCCCGCAGACAGCTCGGCGGGGGTTTTGTCCTCGTCCAGGCTGAATGCGGCAATGCAGCGCTTATACGCCGCCTCGTCCCAGTTGGGATAGAAGCCGCGCGTAACGTCGGTTATCGCGCGCAGTTTGCGCCGCATGTAATAATCCACTCCGCCCGTGACGAAGCCAGTACGCCGCTTTATCTCCATCTCGTTGCCCGTCATGGGCTTGCCGAAAAAGTCTATCTCGCCCGCGTCCGGGTGCAGGTAATTCATGAGCGATTTTAGTGTAGTCGTCTTACCCGCGCCGTTGGGACCGACGATGACCCAGTGCTGGCG
>USEE01000075.1 GCA_900553645.1 uncultured Eubacteriales bacterium | reverse complement strand
TCAATGCCGAAATCATGGAGAAGCTGGGCAAGTAATTGATTAAAAGTCAGACGGCGCGGCGCACTTTGCCGCGCCGCTGTTTGTGCGCGGATACGCATAGTTTATCGGGAGAGATTGTTTATGGAGACTAAACTTCTGCGCGCGGACGAGCGCGCGATAGAGTGCGCCGCCGGGCTTATACGCGCGGGCGAAGTAGTGGGCTTCCCCACCGAGACGGTGTACGGGCTGGGCGCAAACGCGCTTGACGGCAAAGCGGTGCTCAAAATATTTGCGGCAAAGGGCCGTCCCGCCGACAATCCGCTGATCGTCCACATAAGCGCGCTCGACGAGATCGCGCCGCTCATTTCGGGCGAGCTGCCCGAAAGCGCGCGCAGGCTGGCGGCGGCGTACTGGCCGGGACCTATGACGCTGATACTGAAAAAATCCGCGCTGATACCGGACGAAGTAAGCGCCGGGCTGGACACGGTGGGCATACGTATGCCGTCCAACCCGGTTGCGCGCGCGCTGATTAAGGCGAGTGGCTGTCCGATCGCCGCGCCCAGCGCCAACCGTTCGGGTCGGCCCAGTCCTACCTGCGCGCAGGACGTGTTCGAGGACATGGACGGGCGCGTGCCGATGATACTGGACGGCGGCGAATGCGACATCGGATTGGAATCCACGGTAATATCGCTGGCCGACGAGCGCGCGCGCATACTGCGGCCGGGCGGGATAACGCCCGAGATGATCGAACGCGTGCTAGGCGGCGTTGACGTTGACCCGACGGCGCTCAAGCCGCTGGCCGAGGGGCAGATTGCGCGCTCGCCCGGCATGAAGTACCGCCACTACGCGCCCAAGGGCAAGCTGATTCTGATCGACGGCGCGCCCGAAAACGTAAAGGCGGCACTGCGCGCACGGTATGCCGAGGAAGAAGCGCGCGGGCACAAGGTATGTCTCCTGCTCCCCGAAAGCATGATACCCGACTTCCCGAATGCGCGCGCATATTCGCTGGGCGGCGATCTGAGCGAAGCTTCGCATCGCGTGTTCGCGGCGCTAAGACAGCTCGACCGCGACGAAATAGAAGTCGCATTCTGCCAGACGTTCGATACGCGCGGCATAGGTTTGGCGCTCATGAACCGTCTAGACCGTGCGGCCGGTTTTACAATTGAGAAGGTATAATGCCTGAGCACTAATAAATAATTCAGCCCTGCGCTCCCCCCGCCGCTGATTAAAGGCGGCTTAGGATTGTGCAGGGCTGTTATTCGTATCAGATTTTTGACAGCGGAGTAAGTTCAACCGCGCCGTCCGCGTCGTGCTCGTACAGTTCAATGTCGGCGGGCAGGCGCCTTTCGTTGTACAGTCTTATGTTGCTCAGATCTGACCTCATGCAGAACGCGCGCGCCGCGCCCTCAGCCATGCCGCCGCGCACCTTGCGCGCAATCAGCCGCGGCATCAGCATTTTCTCATCCGCGCCGATTGCGATGCTTATGTCGCATTCGCCCTTCAAATCCCGCCAGATCGGTTCATCCAGCAGCAGCCAATTGCCTTCGATGATGAATATGTCACCGCTTACCTGCAGCGGTTCGGGCGCGGGGTCGTGCAGTCGGCGATCGTATACCGGCCATTCGTAATTGCCTGTACGCAGGTTGGCTATTGCGCTTTGCATTTTTGCAAGATCATACGTGGGCGGTGCGCCCTTTATGTCCGAAAGCGGCGTGCCGTCAGGCGCTGTATGCGTTCTGAGATACGCGTTCGGGTAATGAAAGCCGTCCATGCCCAGCGGCACGACAGGCGCAAAGCCTGTCGATTCAGCATAATCATTCAGTGCGTATACAAATGTGCTCTTGCCAGCACCCGGCGGCGCGGCCAGCAGCGCGACTACCGGCTTGCCCGATTGTGCATGAAGTTCGCTTAATCTTGCGCATAGCGGCCTGAACACATTTCCAACCGTGGCCTGAGTATACCGCGCGTGAACGCTGAATCCGTTTATCTCTATCACTTTATCAAACATAAATGCTGCTCCCGTATCGATATTATAAAGGCCGCGCCCGTTCGTAAACGCTGCGCGGCAGATGTATGTTTCGCGGTTTAGCCGCGCTCGCGGCGGCCCGATTGCACGTTGGCACGGCGATATGCGTCCACTTTGTTGGAATACCTGGGCGCTTGAGCTTCTGCCTGTTTATTGCGCGCTTGGGCAGAAGCCGCGCTTTCACGCATATCGGGATAGTAGGTCGACGTGCGGCGGCTGTTGGCATATGTCGGCGCAGTCGAACGCGCCTTAATCCGAGAATGCGATTCTGGAGCGGCGCGCCAGCCAATGCGCAGGTACATGCCGCACATCGCCATGACGGATACGTATATGAACAGCATGAAGTAGTTCAGCGCGGGATTGGCGCTGCCGTCTATGCGGAACTCCTCAACCACGCACATTACCACCATGATTACGGCTACACCCAGCGCGATAAAGTCTAATACGTTGCTTTTGTACGCGCGCAGACAGCCGCGCAGGAACATGACTATCATTGTGACGGCCATTATCATCGCGATGAGCTGATCCACCTTGACAAAGCCCAACGCAAGGAAATCGTCCGAGCGCATGGATTCGAGCGGCACCTGCGCAAGGCTCAGGAGCATTATACAGGTAAAGCCTACACATCCGGCGGGCTTATTCTCCCTGCGCAGTGCATAGGCCATAAGCCCCAGCGCAACGACCGCCTCATACACGCACACCGCCAGACAGCGCGCGCCCTGCGAATTGCTGATGGTAAGCGGAAATATTCCGCCGCCCACGATCATGCCGCGCCCCTGCCAGCAGGTAAGCTCACCCAGGCGGCTTACCGCAAGTGTGAGCAAAAGTCCAGGCATCAGCGTATCCAGCGCGCGCCTGAACCCGCGCTTGCCCGCGCCCTGCCGCGTGCCCAGCAGCGCACCCGCAAAAGCGCCCATCGTGGATATGCCGCCTTCCCATATGCGCAGTATCGCGGACGGGTATTCGCCAAAGAAGCCCACGTTCGATACGACGTAAACCGCACGCCCCAGTATAATTGCATACAGCATTGCGAATAAACATACCTTTTCAAGCGCACTCTGGCGGATGTGTCCGCGCTCCGCCTGCCGCCGGGACAGCATGTACCCGGCCAGCAGACCCAGCGCGGTAAACAGTCCATAACCGGTCAGCCGCACGCCGCCCAAAGCGAATATAGTACCGGGCGTATCCATGTTTAATCATTCCTTTCTCTGGAACAAGTTCAGCGCTGATACGCGGACGCGAAGTATACGCAGTCGCTTATATCGCGCTCCGAGCCGCTGTAATTGACGCGGTTGACTACATTGTCATGCCAGTACAGCGTAGTCGAACCGCCGCCGTCCAGATTGTACGCGTTTTGGCAGCCCAGCTTTTCCATTATATCGGCCAGCTGCGGATCGGTAACGCCGCGGCTCCAGTCAGTGCGGCCGTCCACCGCGCATACTATGTATTCCAGCGGCCCGAGCTGTCCTATCGCCATGCGCGGGTTCTCGCTGTCCGCGTCGAACGGATAGTCGCTGTATTCTGTCTTAACGCCGTCGATTACCAATGCCGGGCCGAACGAAAACGCCTGATATATTCTGCCTTGCAGCTCCGCAACCATCGCTTCACTATCCGATCGACTGGTGGTTATGTGGAAGTTGCCGTCGGTGTCTATGATTAGCTGATGCAGGCTTCTCGACGGTTTGGATTTAAGTATCTGGGACTGCTTTACTATGAACACCGAGCCTTCGCGCTGAGAATAGTACTCGCCGCTTATCGCGATCAGCGCGTTCTTGGCGCGCGCCATGCTGGATGTGGTGGCCGTGCTGGAGCCTACGGATTCCTTGGACGTGGCCGTGCGCAGTTGGCTCGCGTGGCTTAACTTTATGCGAACTATATGGCAGTCGGATTCATAGGCGCGCCATGTATAGCTGACTGCCTCAATCGACGGGTCTTTATAGCATTCGGCGGTGGTGGTACTGCCGTCGGGCAGGAATATGTCGCTTTGAGTATAGTAGGCGGTTTCATCCGGGGCATAGCCGCCCGCGTATGTGTCCATCGGCAGGGTGTATGTCGGTGCGTTTGTGGGTGCGAACGTGGGCAGCATCGTCGCCGCGGCGGCCGCGGTAGGAAATGCTGCACTTCCTGCTCTGCCGAGTGATGCGGGTATTTCAGTCGGGACAGGCTCTTCCGTGGGCGCGGCGCTGGGCATGGCCGCAAGCAATTCCTGATACGCTGCCTGTTCATATGCGTTCTCGGCCTCTGGCGTGGTATTGCTTGCGGGGATTATGAATGCGCTGAGTGCGATCAGTACGGTGACCGCCTTGCCATAAAATGAATCAAGCTTCATGCAGGTACTCCTGACTATTCAAAAGCATATATACGGGTATTGGCATTAATATGTAATCAATTATAATCCCTGTTGGTGTGCTTGTCCATTTATATGCTGAAATTTAACTGTTTCGCTGCCGCTCAATTTGTAAAAAAATCCCGACAAATAGCCGTCCCGGGGCATTCACATAACAATCGAAATAATGTATAATTATATTAAGCAATAAATCCGCAAGGAGGAAAACATATGCGCATAGACGTAAACGCCCGCTATCAGCAGCCGCGCCCGCTAAACATGGGCACGGACGACATACGCGTGAACAGCCGCTACTTTACCGTGAAGGGTGCGCCCATATTGCCGGTCATGGGCGAGATACACTTTTCGTGCTACCCGGCCGATGAATGGCGGCGCGAGCTAAGCAAGATGCGCGCGGGCGGCGTGCAGGCAGCCGCGACGTACGTATTTTGGAACCACCATGAGGAGGTCAAGGGCGAATGGGACTTCAGCGGCAGCCGCGATCTAGGCGCGTTCGTCCGGGTGTGCCGCGATATTAGCATGCCGCTGGTGCTGAGGATAGGCCCGTTCGCGCACGGCGAGTGCCGTAACGGCGGTCTGCCCGACTGGATAGTCGATGACAAGTCCATGACTCCGCGCACCAACGACGCAAAGTACATAGAATGCGTGCGCGAACTGTACATGAAAATCGGCGAGCAAGTCAAGGGACAGACATTCAAGGACGGCGGCCCGATAATCGGCGTGCAGCTTGAAAACGAATACGGCCATGTGGGCGGCCCGTCCGACAAGGGCGTGGGCGAGGCTCACATGAAGATGCTTAAGCACCTGGCGCTCGAGGCCGGACTGGACGTGCCGTTCTTCACCGCGACGGGCTGGGGCGGCGCATATATAATTAAGGAAGAAACTCTGCCAGTTCAGGGCGGATATGTGGACGCGCCGTGGGATCAGCACACCCACGCCAACCCGCCTACGATGCTGCACATGTTCGCGCCTTTCCTGGACGACGGCGGCACGGGCGCGGACTGGGCAGACGGTGCAAAGGAAAAGTACTTTACGTTTGACCCGGACGACTATCCCTTCCTCACTGCCGAGCTGGGCGGCGGGCTGCAGGTCACGCACCATCGCCGCACCTACCCCAGCGCGCGCGATGTGGAGGCGCTGACGTTGTGCCGCATTGGTTCGGGCGCGAACCTGATCGGGTATTATATGTACCACGGCGGCGTGAATCCCGACGGCAAGCATACCACGCTGCAGGAGTCGCGCGCGACCGGCTATCCCAACGACCTGCCCATAAAGAGCTACGACTTCTTCGCGCCGCTGCGCGAATCGGGCGAAGCGTCGGAAAGCTATGGCAAAATACGCAAGCACCTGATAATGCTGAATCAGTTCGGCGGCGACATCGCGCCCGGCTGCTGCATACTGCCTGACGAAAACGACCGTCCTAAAGACGCGTCCGACGCGGACACGCCGCGCGTATGCGTGCGCCACGACGCGCGCCCCGGCGAAAACGGCGGATTCGTGTTCGTGAACAACCATCAGCGCGGCATTAATATGGAAGAAAAGCATTTCAGCGTGGAACTGAATCTGCCTGACGAGACGATCAAACTGCCTGAGATTACGCTCAGACCCGACGCGTGCATGGCGCTGCCGTATAATTTCAAGATGGACGACGCGGTGCTGCGCGCGACGAACGCCCAGCCGCTGTGCCGCATCGGCAAGCACTGGTTCTTCTGGTGCGATGGCGAGCCGGTGTATGACTTTGCCAAGGGCGAGGCATACATCGATACGCTGACTGCCGATGAAGCCGATAAGGCATGCGTGCTGAACGGCGAACTGTTCATATCCGACGCGCTGATCTACGCCGACGGCGAAAGCATCATCGCCGAAACCGATAACCGAGTGCTGAGCGTGACGCGCTGGGGCGAGGCCAGCGACCCGGAGCATATCGAGGTGCGCAGACCCGAGGTGAAGTGCGCGTGCGAGTTCAGGCAGATCGGCGGCGTGCATAAGCCCGCGGAGCGCAAGTCGGCCTACGACGGCGACTATATCGAGTATGAGATTAAGCTGGGCGAGGCAAAGACCGACGGTCTGGCGGATATGCTGCTGGAGCTGGACTTTGGCGGCGACCGCGCGGAGCTGTATGCGGATGGCAGGCTGGTGGCCGACTGGTTCAACAGCGGCGAAAAGTGGCGCACGGCGCTCAAGCGGCTGGGGTATCCCAAGGAGCTGACTATGCGCGTGTACTCGCCTACCGAGG
>USEE01000074.1 GCA_900553645.1 uncultured Eubacteriales bacterium | reverse complement strand
ATGTATATGAGCTTCCCGTTGAAAAAGAGGAGGACGCGCGTGCCGCCGTCAGAGAGAATCGCCCATGGGCTGCAAGGCGATTCGGAGAGAGTGCGCGCGGAAGGTCGCTTTGGAGGGACAGGGTGCGCCCGATACAGCGCAAAGAGGCATCCTTTTGGGTGTAAATGAAGGTGGTACCACGCAGAGCGCTGCGTCCTTTGGGGCGAGGCCGTCTGCGTTTTTTTCCTCTTTCCGTCACAAGGGAGACATGCGTATGAATTTTCAGGCGAACATGATTCCGGGCATCTGCGCGCTGGCAGTCGGCGCTTTGCTGACGTTCTTTGGCGGCAGACTCTGCCACAGGGAGAAGGACGTGCCGCAGGTGAAGCTGCTGGGCGTGGCGCTGGCGGTCGTCGGCGCGGTGATGGTGTTTGTGGCGTAATCACATGATGGAATAGAAATCATATGATGGAATAGAAAGGAAACGACTATGGAAAACAAAGCCGCTCAGATGGACAAGGTGTATAACCCGCAGGCCATCGAAGGAGAGCTGTACAAGGAGTGGGAGGAGAACGGCGCGTTCGTGGCGCATCGCGTGGAGGGCAAGCAGCCCTTTACCATCGTCATGCCGCCGCCGAACATCACCGGTCAGCTGCACATGGGTCACGCGATGGACGGCGTGCTTCAGGACAGCCTGACCCGCTATCACCGCATGAAGGGTGACCCGACCCTCTGGCTGCCCGGCACCGACCATGCGTCCATCGCGACCGAGGTCAAGATTGTCGAGGCGATGCGCAAGGAAGGGCTGGATAAGCACGACGTCGGCCGTGAGGAATTCCTGCGCCGCGCATGGGCGTGGAAGAACGAGTACGGCGGACGCATCGTCCGTCAGACCCGCCGCATGGGCAACAGCTGCGACTGGAGCCGTGAACGCTTCACGATGGACGACGGATGCAACAAGGCGGTCGTCGAGGTCTTTAACCGCCTGTATGAAAAGGGACTGATTTACCGCGGCAACCGCATGGTCAACTGGTGCCCCTGCTGCAATACGTCCATCTCCGATGCCGAGGTGGAGTATCAGGAGCAGGAGGGCCACTTCTGGCACCTGCTCTACACCGTCAAGGAGACGGGCGAGCAGCTTGAACTGGCGACGACCCGCCCGGAGACGATGCTGGGCGATACCGCCGTGGCCATCAACGAAAACGATCCGCGCTATGCGCATCTGCACGGCTGCCACGTCATTCTGCCGCTGATGAACATCGAAATCCCGATCGTCTGCGACGAGCATGCCGATATGGAAAAGGGCACCGGCGTCGTGAAGATTACTCCGGCGCATGACCCGAACGACTTTGAAGTCGGTCAGCGTCATGATCTGCCCGTCGTCCGCGTCTTTACCTATGACGGCCATATGACCGGCGCGAAGGAGAAGGCAGAGAACGACGCGCTGTTTGCCAGCGGCAAGGCGACCGTCGGTGAGCCGCGCGTGCTCGACTGCGGCAAGTATGCCGGCATGACGACGATGGAAGCCCGCAAGGCCATCGTCAAAGATTTGGAGGCGGGCGGCTACCTCAAGAGCGTCGAGCCGCTGAAACACGAGGTCGGCACCTGCTACCGCTGCCACACGACCATCGAGCCGATGGTCTCCAAGCAGTGGTTTGTGAAGATGGAGCCGCTGGCTAAGCCCGCCATCGAGTGCGTCAAAAACGGCGAGGTCCGCTTCGTGCCGGAACGCTTCGCGAAGAACTATATGACGTGGATGGAGAACATCCGCGACTGGTGCATCTCCCGCCAGCTCTGGTGGGGCCACCGCATCCCGGCGTGGTATTGCGACGACTGCGGCGAGGTCATCGTCGCGCGCGAAACGCCGACCGTCTGCCCGAAGTGCGGCTGCACGCACCTTGCGCAGGATGAGGACGTGCTGGATACCTGGTTCTCCAGCGCCCTGTGGCCGTTCTCCACGCTGGGCTGGCCGGATAACACCGAGGATTTGAAGTACTTCTATCCCACCAGTATGCTGGTTTCGGGCTATGACATAATATTCTTCTGGGTAGCGCGCATGATATTCTCGGGCATAGAGCAGATGGGCGAGGTTCCGTTCAAGACCGTGGTTATGCACGGTCTGGTGCGCGACGAACAGGGCCGCAAGATGAGCAAGTCCCTGGGCAACGGCATAGACCCGCTCGAGATAGTCGAAAACTACGGCGCGGACGCGCTCAGGTTCTCGCTGGCGCTGGGCGTAAGTCCCGGAAACGACATGCGCGTGAGCGAGAAGAAATTCGACGCGTGCCGCAATTTCGCCAACAAGGTATGGAACGCTTCCCGCTTCGTGGTAATGAATCTGGACGGCAAGGCCGTGCCCATGGAGGGCCGCCGCCTGACGCTGGCTGACAAGTGGATACTCAGCCGCTTCAACGAGGCCGTAAAGGTAATCAGCAACAACCTCGACGAATACGACACCGGCAACGCCGCGCAGAAGATATACGATTTCGCGTGGAGCGAGTTCTGCGACTGGTACATCGAGCTGGCCAAGCCGCGCCTGCTGGGCGACGACGAGGAGAGCCGCGACACCGCGCGCGCCGTGCTGGAATACGTGCTTATCGGTATGCTAAAACTCCTGCACCCGTTCATGCCGTTCCTGACCGACGCGGTATACCGCTACCTGCCGGGCACCGAGGGCACTATCATGCTCAAGAGCTGGCCCGAGTACAGTCCCGAGTACGAGTTCGCCGCAGAAAGCGAGCAGATGCAGGGCATCATGGACGTGATAAATGCCGTGCGCAACCTGCGCGCCACTATGAACGTCGCGCCGTCGCGCCGCGCTCACATGATGCTGCGCGCCAAGGAAGGCTGGCACGACACGCTGGAGGAGGGCGCGCTGTACTTCAAGCGTCTGGCGGGCGCAAGTGAGGTAAGCTTCATCGGCGACGGCGAAACCGTGGAAAAGGCGGCCAGCGCCGTATGCCCGTGCTGCGAGGTATTCATCCCGCTGGGCGAACTGGTTGACGTTGAGGCAGAACTCAAGCGCCTGGCCAAGGAGCAGAAGAACCTGGAAAGCGAAATCGCGCGCGGCGAAGGCAAGCTCAGCAATCAGGGCTTTATGAGCAAGGCTCCGGCGGCATTGGTCGAGCAGGAGCGCAATAAGCTTTCCACCAATCGCGAAATGCTGGAAAGCGTAAAGGCGCGTATTGCCGAAATGAAGGCAATCTGATAATATAATAAGTAACGGCTCATGCCTGGGGCCGGGCGCACGCGCGTCCGGCCCCAGAGCGTGTTTCAAAAACTCCTTTTGAAACGCACTCGCGTGCATGGAGGGATTTTAAGATGGATTACAGACAGGCGATCGATTTTATAGAGGGCGCGTCCGGCAAGGGCGACAAGCGCGGGCTTTACAACATGGAGCGCCTGATGGAGCGGCTGGGCAATCCGCATAAGCGGCTGCGAGCCTTCCATGTGGCTGGTACTAACGGCAAAGGCTCGATCTGCGCGTTTCTGGATAGCTCCCTGCGCGCCGCCGGGTACCGCACCGGGCTTTATACGTCGCCGCATCTGGAGCGATTCAACGATCGCATGAGGCTGAACGGCCGCCCGATAAGCGACGAGCGGCTGGCCGAGGTTACGACGCGTGTGGCTGAGCAGGTCGAGATTCTGCGCGGCGAGGGCGTGCTGCCTACATTTTTTGAGATATGCACGGCGGTCGCGTTCGAGTTTTTCGCCGAGGAAAACGTGGACTACGCCGTGATAGAGGTGGGTCTGGGCGGCAGGCGCGATTCCACCAACGTGATTACGCCCATGGTGTCGGTCATCGCGTCGATCGGATTCGACCATATGAAGACGCTGGGCAGCACCCTGCCCGAAATCGCGGGCGAAAAGGCGGGCATAATCAAGCCCGGCGTGCCGGTTGTGATAAGCCCCCAGCCCGACGAGGTGCGCAGCGTGTTCGCGGCGCGCTGCGAGGAACGGAACAGCCCGCTTATCGATCTGGGCATCAGCGTTATGCAGATGATATTCGAGGACGAGCGCGGCGGCGAATATTCGCTAAAGCTGGGCGAAAGCGAATGGCCGCGCATAGCGATAAGCCTGCCCGGCGCGCATCAGGCGATAAACGCGTCCTGCGCGCTGATGGCGCTGGAATGCGCGCGCAAGAATTCGGGACTAAAAATAACCGACGCGCAGATAATGGCGGGTCTTAAAAATGCGCGCTGGCCGGGCAGACTGGAATGGGTCGAGGGTCAGCCGCGTATGCTGATGGACGGCGCGCACAACGGGCCGGGCGCACGAACGCTGCTGGAATATGCGCGCAGGCATCTGATGGGGCGGCGCGTTGTGCTGCTTACGGCCATGCTGGGCGACAAGCCGGTCGAGGACGTGGTGCGCCAGCTCGCGGGCATAACCAACACGGCGGTGGTCACGCATATCGACTCGCCGCGCGCGCTGGAACCCAAGCGCCTTGCAGTGCTGCTGGAGGCCAACGCGGTAAGCTGCCTGATCGAACCCGACCGTCAGCGTGCGCTTAACGCGGCGCGCGAGCTGGCCGGGCCGGACGGAATCGTGCTGGTATCCGGCTCACTGTATCTGGTGGGCGAGGTGCGCGACCTGCTCGCGATGAGCGACGGCGGCGCGCTGAATTGATGCGTTAAGGCAGGGCGCGATGCTCAGGCATACGAACGCGGCTCCGACGGCGCTTGCCGATGGCAGGCCGCGCTTACAGCCTAAACAAAACGCATCCGAACGCAAACGGAGGTAGCAATTTGGAATTTTCCCACGAACCCGTGCTGCTGGAAGAGTGCATGGACGGGCTTAACATACGCCCCGATGGCATATACGTGGACGGCACGCTGGGCGGCGGCGGGCATTCGCCCCAGATACTAAAGCGGCTGGGCGAAGATGGCCGACTGATAGGCATCGACCGTGACGGCGACGCCATCGCCGCCGCAACCGCGCGCTTGGGCGAGGACAGCCGCTTTCAGGCTCTGCGCGGCAACTTCCACGACGTGAAGCAATTGCTGGATTCGATCGGCATAAACCGCATCGACGGTATGCTGCTCGATCTGGGCGTGTCCAGCTATCAGCTGGACGAGGGCGCGCGCGGTTTTTCGTACCATGCCGACGCGCCGCTCGACATGCGCATGGACAGGTCGCAGCCGCTCACCGCGCGCGATGTGGTCAATACCTATTCACAGCAGGAACTCACGCGCGTAATGCGCGACTGGGGCGAGGAAAACTGGGCGGCACAGATCGCGCGCGTAATCTGCGACCGGCGCAAGACGGCGCCCATCGAAACCACCGGCCAGCTCGTCGACATAATCGACGCAGCCATCCCCGCCAAGTTCCGCCGAAAAGACGGCGCGCACCCGGCGCGGCGCACGTTTCAGGCATTGCGCATTGAGGTAAACGACGAACTCGGCCCGCTCAAACAGGCGCTCGAGGACGCGGTAAGCTTGCTTGACGACGGCGGCAGGCTGTGCGTGATAGCGTTCCATTCGCTGGAGGACAGGATAGTCAAGCAGACCTTCCGCACGATGCAGCACCCCTGCGTGTGCCCGCCCTCATTCCCGGTGTGCGTGTGCGGCAAAAAGCCGCTGGGACGCGCGCTTACCGGCAAGCCGATAACCGCCAGCAAGGAAGAACTGGAGCGCAATCCGCGCTCACGCAGCGCCACGCTGCGCGTGTTCGAGCGGGAGGTTGAGGAATAAATGGAAATAATCTATCGCGAACTCGCCGCGGATGAAATTGCGCCCGCATTGTTCAACGACTTTGTGCGCAGGCAGGAGGTCAAACGCTGCTGGCGCAAGTCGAACGGAGAGTGGGTGCTGAAAGACATTGCGTTCATCGACGACTGGAGCCGGGATGACTACCTGAAATTGGTGGACGATCTCAAACGCACGGTGCGCGAGGGCGGCTTCTTATGCGCGGCGTTTGCGGGCGGCGTGCTGAAAGGCTTTTGTGCGGTGGACGGCGTGCTCAAAGGCTCGCACGGTCAATACGCCGATCTTGAGGCAATACACGTATCGGCAGATATGCGCGGGCACGGCATGGGGCGCGAACTGTTCAGCCGCGCGGCGCAGTTCGCCCGTACTCTGGGCGCGAAGTGGCTGTACATGTCCACTCATTCGGCTGAGGAGTCGCACGCGTTTTATGTGGCGATGGGCTGCGCGGAGGCCGACGAATACCTGCGCGAACATGTCGAGGCCGAGCCGTGCGACGTGCAGATGCAGTTTGAATTGTAATTCGCGGCTTTCCATATAAACGACAATCGGAGGAAATATGCCAGACAAACTAATTACGCCGCACGGCGAGATCGCGCTGCCGGCGTTCTTTCCAGATGCGACGTATGGCACGGTGCGCGCCACCGGCATGGCCGCGGTCGAATCCACCGGCACGCCCGGCATGGTCATGAACACGTACCACCTGTACAACCGCCCCGGCGCGCGGCTTATAAAGTCGCTGGGCGGGCTGCACCGCTTCACCGGGTGGGATAAGGCGATACTGACCGACTCGGGCGGGTTTCAGCTGTTCTCGCTGATACGTGAAAACCCGGCCTATGGCGAGATTCGCCGCAACGAAATCGTGTTCCGCCCCGAGCGCGGCAGTGAAAAGATGACATTCACGCCCGAAAAGTGCGTGCAGTCGCAATTGCAATTCGGCTCGGACATAATGATGG
>USEE01000073.1 GCA_900553645.1 uncultured Eubacteriales bacterium | reverse complement strand
ATCCTGACGCTTCTGTTCCTGCGCATGGAACTCCAGCATTTTCTGATACTCGTACATCACCTGCTCCGCAATCATCTCGGGGCTGGAGGCGCGTATCAGCTTTTCTTCGTCCGGCAAATGCACGAGCTGTTCGCTTTCGTCTATCGCCCTTGCAATGTCCCAAAGTATAACGCGCGCCATGAATCTGGAATGCCATAGCCCGCGCGTGGGCGCGGCGCATACCGTCATATACTCCCGCAGGTTTTTGCGCATATCGTCCAGGCGGTTTTCGCGCATGGCTTTGATTATATCGTTCCTCAGCGAAAGATTATTATATACTCCCGGCGCCCTCTGCTCGTCCTCAATTACGGGCAGGTTCCATGCGGCAAAGCCGTATCTGCAAAACTCGCTCAGGCTCTTATAGCTTTTTTCGGTATAGACGTATACTCCCACATCCAGCCCGGCGCTGTGGTACAGCGAGTGCGCGATCTCCTGTGCAAACTCGTCCGCACGCTCCGCCGCGGGAAGTATGCCCGGAGTTTTTTCCACAAGCAGCACGCGCAGCCAGTCGGCCTCTTCATACAGTACAAATACGCTGACCCCCGGGTTAAGCCGCATTATGTTGCCGCGTATCAGCTCAGTGCCGTATGTCGCATTGCCTTTCAGCGATATTATGCTGACCACCATGCAGCCGTACCCCATGTTTGCAGGACTGATCCCGGCCTGCCGCGCGCGCTTTTTCAGCTTGCGTTCGTCACGCAGTTCGCCGGCCGCCGCTTCGATCATGAACCTTTCCCTAAGGCTTAGCCGCATTTCATTATATTGCTCGGCCATGCGGCTGGCGCTGCGGCGCTTTTCGATTTCACCGCGCACGTCGGCCATAAGCGCGCGCATCTCGTCCACAGAGACCGGCTTTAGCATGTATTTGTATACGCCAAACTCGATCGACTGACGCGCATACGAAAACTCCGAATATCCGCTTATCAATACGATAACGGTGTTTGGGCAGTTCGCATGGATATAGCGCGCCACGTCCATGCCGTCCATATCGTTCATGCGTATATCGGAAAGCACTACGTCCACCGCGTTGTCTTCTAAAAATTCAATCAATCCGCGGCCGCTTTCCACCGCAGTCGCGACGCGATAGCCCATTTCTTCCCATGGTATCAGGCGCGTAAGGCCGTTCAGCATCATTTCCTCATCATCGGCAATGGCGACGGTATATTGCATTCAACATCCCTCATTTTTTACGTTATTGAGGACTTTTTTGCGGCTTTGTAAAAATCCGCTGGATATTCGGCTGTACCCATGCTATCCTTTCGATATCGGTTACTGCTTTCGCGGCTATAATAGCATACGTTTATATATTTTTCAATACGTCCGTTTACAATATGCGGCGCAGGGAGGAATGATTGCATGACAAAGTGCTGGATAGATGCGCTTGAGTTTGAAAACCACGGCGGTTGGTCGCCCGAAACTCAATTTGCGCATGAAATGGGTCAGGGCTACCTGATGGCGATCGGTCTGCCCGGAGAACCGGTGGCGGATGCATCGACGGTCATAAACGTGCCCGCCACGGGCCGCTATCGCCTTTGGGTACGCACCAAGAACTGGCTGACCGAGGCCGCGCCCGGCAGATTCAGGCTGTCGGTAGATGGCGAGCGGCTGCCGCACGAGCTGGGCGCGCTGCCATGTCACGGCTGGTACTGGGACATTGCCGGCGACATAGAGCTGACCGCCGGCAAACATGAAGTCTGCGTGCAGGACACTACCGGATGGTTCGGACGCTTTGCCGCGCTCATAGTAACGGATGATTTCGACTTCACGCCTTCTCCCGAAAAGGAACGCATATGGCGCGAGCGCGCAAATATGCGCGGCGAGAGCGACAAACCCGTCGATATGGGGCATTTCGACGTGGTCGTCGCCGGCGCGGGGCCCGCCGGTATACCCGCCGCGTTGGCTGCCGCCCGCAAGGGGCTCAGCGTAGCGCTGATAAATTCGCGTCCGCATGTGGGCGGAAACTCGTCGGAGGAAGCCGGCGTTGGCTTTGACGGCGCCGGAGCGCGGCATTCCAATATGCGCGAAACCGGCATAGCCGACGAAATACGGCGTACCATGGATTTTAACAGGATCACCTGGCAGCGCGCAGAAGAAATGCTACTGGCAGCCGAAAAAACGCTTGCGCAGTTTCCGAATCAGTTCGTGATAGACGCGGATGCGTCCAATGGCAAAATAAGCTCGCTGACCACGCTGGACTGCATCGATTGCACGCGCCGCATTTACCGCGCCGAATATTTTATTGACTGCACCGGCGACGGCTGGCTGGGCTACTATTCGGGCGCGTGCTATCGGCTGGGGCGCGAGCCCAAGTGGATGTACGGCGAAGAATTTGCGCCGGAAACTGCGGATAACGAAACTATGAGCGGTTGTCTTATGAGCATGAAGGGCGAGCGGCACTTTGTATCCTATCTTGCCGAGGACGCGGGGCATTTTGTGCCCTTCACCGCGCCGGACTGGGCGCTCAAGCTGCCCGCGGGAGATTCGCTCCACCGCTTTCCGGGCAACCTTACTTCCGGCGAATGGTGGATCGAAAACCCCACCGACCTGGACGATCTATGGGAGCAGGAGGAGATTCGCGACGAGCTGATACGATTGTCGCTGGGCTATTTTCATTGGCTCAAAAACAGCTATGCGCGCCGCGATCTTGCGGCAAATCTCAGGCTCGTAAGCTTCCCCAGGTACAATGCCAAGCGTGAGACCCGCCGCTTGATAGGCGATTATGTACTTACCCAAAATGACGTGACAAAGGTGACCGTATTTGACGACGCAATATCCTACTGCGGCTGGACGCTGGACGTGCACCATCCGCGCGGACTGTTTTCGGGCAAGGAAGGGCCTTATTTCTCCGACTCATACGTTCCGATAACGTCCATCCCCTACCGCTGCATATACTCAAAGAACGTATCCAACCTGTTTATGGCCGGGCGCTGCGCGTCCGTAAGCCATTTAGCGCTGGGCACGGTGCGCGTGGAAAGTACGCTCGCTACACTGGGCCAAGCGGCGGGCACCGCGGCGGCGCTTTGCCTTGAAAAAGGCGTTATGCCGCGCGAGCTGGGGCAAGAGTATATTGATTTGCTGCAGCAAACGCTTTTGCGCGATGACCAGTCCATACCGTGGCTGCGCAATCACGATTCGGCGGACCTTGCGCGCAGCGCGCATATAAGCGCCGACAGCTTTAGCCGCGTCGAACCGTTTAATACGGAAATCGGAGTTGAAACGGGCTGGGATGAACTTGACACGCCGCGCGCAACCACCGTGCTGCGTTTCGGCAAAGAATTGGGCACGGATGAAAATCCCGACTTTTTCAGCGTACAGCTCAAAAACGAAACCGACCATCCAATCGACGTCCCGTGCCAGTACATTGCGCGCTCCATAGTCCACCCGGACGTATTGGAATCGGCAAGCATAACCGTGCCCGCAAGGTTCAGCGGCTGGATCGAACTGCCATTCACGCCGCAGCGCGATATTTTCCCGTGGGGCGTGTATCTGGGTGCAGCGCCCGGCGTGTTCTGGCGCCAATTTGATTACACCACGCTCAGCCGCAACCGCGCGTTTTTGCAGGACAGATATACATGGAAGACCAACGGCAACAACGCTTATTGCCTTAAATATAGCAAGCGTCCGCTGCCGCTTGCCAACTGTGCGCCGGATAATGTAATAAACGGCCTCAACAGGGCGCTGTCCGCACAGGATTACGCGTGGGTAAGCGATCCTGAAATGCCGCTGCCCCAGTCGATCACGCTAAGCTGGGACCGCCCCGTGCGCATTTCCGAGCTGGACGTGACGACCGATACCGACAGCAAGCATCCGTCGTTCAGCTATCAGAGCCTGCCCGTTGTAAAGCAGACGCTCAAGGATTTTGACGTCGCCGTGCTCAGCGGCGGCGGTTGGCACACCGTCTGCCGCATAAGGGGAAATTATCTGCGCCACATATGCTGCAAATTTGACGTCTGCACTGCCGATGCCGTGCGTGTAACTGCGCTTGCGACATACGGCGACCCCAGCGCGCGTATATTCGAGATACGCGCATACGAATAAAACATGCAGAGGTGACAATCGACATGAACCAGTTTGAAACAGTGACGCACGACGTTGATCTGTGCGTAGTCGGCGGCGGACTTGCGGGGCTTTGCGCCGCGGTCGCCGCAGCAAGACATGGTGCGCGCGTCGCGCTTATGCAGGAGCGCCCCATGCTGGGCGGCAACGCTTCGAGCGAAGTCCGCATGTGGGTCTGCGGCGCGCACGGCAAAGACAACCGCGAGACCGGACTGCTTGAAGAAATAATGATGGACAACAACTACCGAAACCCCGACCGCAATTACAGCATATGGGACGGTATACTCTATGAAAAGGCAGTTAGTGAAAAGAACATTACGCTGCTGCTGAACTGCACGTGCAGCGACTGTACAATGGACGGCGATCGCATCGTACAGGTTAAAGGCTGGCAGATGACCACGCAGCAATTTCACGTTATCAGGGCGAAATACTTTGCGGACTGCTCGGGCGACAGCGTGCTTGCTCCGCTGACCGGGGCAAAGTGGCGCATGGGCCGCGAGATGCGCGCTGAATTTGAGGAGGACATAGAGCCCGAACATGCCGACAAGCGCACTATGGGCATGAGCTGCATGATACAGGCGCGCGAGGAAGCGCAGTCGTCCACGTTTACGGCTCCCGAATGGAGCCGCAAAATCACTGCCGCCGATCTTGCGCACCGCATGCCCAACATGTCAAACATAGGCGAAAACTTCTGGTACCTCGAGCTTGGCGGCATGCGCGACAGCATACGCGATACGGAATCGCTTAGACATGAGCTGCTTGCGCTCGCATACGGCGTTTGGGATTTCATTAAAAACGACCCTGAGCAGAAGGAAAAGAACAAGTATTGGCGTCTCGACTGGATGGGTATACTTCCCGGAAAGCGCGAAAGCCGCCGATATGAAGGCGACTATATTCTGACTCAGAACGACGTGCGCGCCGAAGGGCGTTTTGAAGACGTAGTTGCATACGGCGGCTGGACAATGGACGACCATAATCCGGCGGGCTTTAATACCCCGGAGCCGCCCAATACGTTCCACCCCGCGCCGTCGCCGTTTGGCATTCCGTACAGGTGTCTGTATTCAAGGAATATCGATAACCTGTTCTTTGCCGGACGCAATATATCCGTCACTCATGCCGCAATGAGCGCCACCCGCGTTATGGCTACATGCGCAATGTTGGGTCAGGCAGTCGGCACGGCGGCGGCAATCGCGGCGCGCGACGGACTTAGTCCGCGCCAGGTTTATGAAAGCAGTATCGGCGAGCTTCGCCAGACGCTTATGGATGACGACTGCTATCTGCCGTTCGCCCGCCGGGCGATTCCTCAGCTTACGCGGGAAGCTAAGCTAGAGTGCGAAGCCGCAGATCCGGAGGCGCTGCGCAACGGACTTGACCGACCGATCGGCGCATGCGATAACGGATGTATGGTGGAAAAGGGGCATGCCATTACATACGCTTTCGATTCGTTAGCATATATATCGTCTGCCAGGATAGTGTTTGACAGCGACCTCAACCGCGAAAACACGCCCGGTTCGGCAGACGCACGCGTGCGTAATATGATTGCGAACCGCCCGCTGTCTTTCCGTGAAACCGGCGTGCCGTATACCATGGTCAAGTCTTTCAGCATAGAGGTGCAGGACGAATCGGGCTGCTGGGATACCGTGTTCCAGACGTCAAACAATTACCATCGCCTGGTCACGGTCCCGGTGGCAAGGCGCGCGTCTGCCATAAGGCTCACGCCGCTGGATACCTGGGGCGCCAGGCTATGCCATGTATTTTCTTTCGACGTAAGCGGTAAATAAATCATTTTTACCGGACATGCGTCCGCAGTCGTGCAGCCAGCCTGTTTCCAAACAACGGCTGGCTGCATTATATTTATCAAACCGTCTTACTAACGACCACCCGGCACTCCTTTTCCCAAAACGCGATGCCATATGTCCATATGTTCTTTACGCGGTAACGCCTCAGTATCGCGGTGTAGTCCTTCTCCTCTATCTGCCTTAGCGCCGTTTCGCACGCCGCATCCAGCTTTTCGTACTCCTTCACGTCCTTGACCTCTACTACGAACCCTACCTTACGGTCCCGCCGCTCCACCACTATGTCGCTGCGGCCCTTGCCCGTTTCTACATTGCTTGATACTCGCCAGTTCGCGCATGTGCTCAATAGCGCCAGCAAAAAGCCGTGATAAAACGATTCCCGCGCGTCGTAATAGCTTACCGTGTCCAGCAGCTGCTCATCCAGATATTCCTTTATCGCGTCTGCGCTGCCGCTCTCGAACGCCTCGTACAGCCCGGTCAGCTTATCGCTCTGCGCCGCCGCCCTGCCCTTGAACCAGTCCAGCACCTGCTCCATGTATATCTGGCGCACTTCCATATTGGGTATGCGCAGTTCATACTGCCGGCCGTTGGGATAGCCAACCGCAGTAAGGTAACCCGTCATGTAGAGCAGGCTCCATATGTTTTCTATATTCGCATCTATCTCGTTATGCGTCAGGTTTTCGTTCAGCGTCTTGGTTATGGTCTCGCCCGCTATCAGACGCTCTATGTCCATCTGCGTAGTGCCGTCCGTCCCTCTGCTTATAAGCCTGCGCACCATCTCGTTGCCGCTGGTGTTTATCCAGTACGCCTTGGGCTGCGCGTGGGCGGACGAACATGCGTCATAGCAATAATTGATCACATCCCACGGACAATACACATTCTGTTCACCGAAGAGATAG